>JAFYBI010000503.1 GCA_017540285.1 Clostridia bacterium
GCCTGACGAGGCGGAAAATACGATGAACACTGGCGAAGATTTCATCGAAAACGAGATCCTCCGGCTTACCTTCGACCCCGCGACGGGAGAACTCGTCTCGATCTACGACAAGGCGGCTGAGCGGGAATATCTTGCCTCGCCCACGCGGACCGAGCTCATCGACGAGACCGACTCCGACACCTGGGCGCACGGCATCCGCGAATTCAAGAAGGTCACCGACACCTTCCGGGACGGAGAGATCCGCCTGCTCGAATCCGGTCCTGCCCGTGCGACGATGCGGACCTTCACCCGCGGCGCAAACACCGTCGTCCGCCGGGATTACTCCCTCCTCCAGGGCAGCGCTGAGATCTTCGTCAAGACACAGATCGACTTCCGCGAGCATCACCGGATGCTGAAATTCCGTCTTCCCGTCAACGTCGAGGATCCGCGGGCGTTCTGCGAGATCCCGTTCGGCTGGATCGAGCGGCCGACGGACGGCACGGAGCAGGTCTGCCACCGCTGGACCGCGCTCTGCGGCGGAGACGGGGCGGGACTGGCGATGCTCAACGACAGCAAGTACAGCTTTGATGCCGACGGCTCGACCCTCACGCTCACCGTCCTGCGCGGCGCGATCTGGGCCGATCACTACGGCGCCCGCGACGAGCTCTGCGAATACATGGATCAGGGCATCCACGAATTCACCTACGCGATCTGTCCCGCGGCACAGGACTGCAAATATCTCCTCGCACGCCGTGCCGCCGAGCTGAACGCCGCGCCCTTTGCCGTTCTCGAGACCTTCCACAAGGGCACCCTCCCGACCTCGTATTCCGGCATCCGCGTGAGCCCGGAGAACATCGTCGTCACGGCGGTGAAGAAGCACGAGGACACGGACGCCGTCGTGATCCGCGCGTATGAGTGCGAGGGCCGGGACACCGAGGCGGAATTCACCGTCTTCGGCACGACCTTCCGGGCCTCCTTCGGTCACCGCGCGGTAAAGACCTTCGCGGTCGATGAAAACGGCGCGCGGGAATGCAATTTCCTGGAGGACATCGAATGAAGACCTACATCGGAGTCGATATCGGCGGGACCAAGTGCGCGGTCCTGCTCGGCGACGAATTCGGGACCGTTCTGAAGGAGTCCCGCTTCCCGACGGCGGACGTCACGTCGACCGTCGCGCGCATCCTTGACGAATGCGCCGCCATGAAGGAGGCTGCCGCGGGATCCGCCGTTTCGGTGGGGATCAGCTGCGGCTCCCCCCTCGATCCGGTCCGCGGGATCATCCAGTCCCCGCCGAACCTTCCGGGCTGGGACAACATCGAGATTGTGAAGCTGGCCGAGGAGCGCACGGGCCTGCCCGCCGTGCTCTGCAACGATGCCAACGCCTGCGCGCTCGCGGAATGGAAATACGGCGCGGGCCGCGGATGCCGGAATATGGTCTTCCTCACCTTCGGCACCGGCATGGGCGCCGGCCTGATCCTCGACGGGAAGCTCTACGGCGGCGCGAACGGCAACGCGGGCGAGGTCGGCCACATGCGGCTCGAACGCTTCGGCCCGGTCGGATACGGCAAGCAGGGCTCGTTCGAGGGCTTCGCGAGCGGCGGCGGCATCGCGATGAACGCCCGGACCGCGGCGATCATGGAGCTCCAGAAAGGGAAGAATACCGCTTATTGCAAAAGCTGGGACGAGCTCGATTCCATCACGGCGAAATCCGTGGCGGAGGCGGCGCGCGGCGGGGATGAAACGGCGATCCGCATTTACCGGCAGACGGGCGAGATGCTCGGGCGCGGGCTCGCGGTCATCGTCGACGTGATCAACCCCGAGCGCATCGTCATCGGGTCGATCTTCCAGCGGTCCGCGGATCTGCTCGTCGAACCGATGCGGCAGGTGCTCGAAGAGGAATGCCTCCCCGCGTCCCTCGACGTCTGTGAGATCGTGCCCGCAGAACTCGGCGACGACATCGGAAGCAGGGCAGCCATCGTGCTGGCGGTCATGCGGGACGGGGGGGCGATCTGATGGAATCGATCGATCTGCTCATCGGGCGCTACCCGAAGCTCATCGGCTGCCGGGAGGACCTTCTCCGCGCGCTTGAACTGCTCTCTCAGGGATTCCGGCGCGGCGGAACGCTTTTCACCTGCGGAAACGGGGGCAGCGCGGCGGATGCCGATCACATCGTCGGGGAGCTAGCGAAGGGCTTTCTGAAAAAAAGGCCTGTCCCTGCAAAACTGCGCGCTGCGCTCGCCGTTTACCCGGACGGGGAAGCGCTCGCCGACGGGCTGCAGGGCGGTCTGCCGGCCGTTTCCCTGCATTCGCAGAGCGCGCTGCTTACGGCGTTCGCGAACGACTGCGACCCGTCCCTCGTCTATGCGCAGGCTTTCCTGGCGCTCGCGAAGCCCGGCGACATGCTCCTCGCGATCAGCACCTCGGGCAACTCACGCAACGTTGTGAACGCGGCAAAGCTCGCAAAGGTACGCGGCGCGGCTGTGATCGCCCTCACCGGGGAGCGGCCGTCGAAGCTCTCGGCGCTGGCGGACTGCGCGATCCGGGTGGGGGACACGGAGACCTACCGGGTGCAGGAGCTGCATCTGCCGGTGTATCATTGGCTCTGCGCGGGCGTCGAAGAGGCGTTCTTCGCGGAAGAAACAGGAGGAACGAAATGAAACTGTTCATCGATACCGCCAACCTCGACGAGATCGGGGCGGCGGCGAAGCTGGGCGTCATCCACGGCGTCACGACGAACCCGACCCTGATTTCCCGCGAGCGGGGCGATTTCGCCGCCATCATCCGGGAGATCACGGCGCTCGTCCACGGGCCCGTCTTCGCGGAAGTCCTCGCGGAGGACGCGGACGGGATGGTGCGCGAAGGGCTGGAGCTCGCCGCGATCCACGACAACGTGTGCGTGAAGATCCCGATGACGCCGGCCGGTCTCGAGGCGATCTCCCGTCTTTCGAAGGAGGGCGTGAAAACGGCGTGCACGCTGGTCTTTTCGGCGGCGCAGGCGCTTCTTGCGGCAAACGCGGGCGCGCGGTACGTGGCTCCCTTCGTCGGGCGCGCGGACGACATCGGCTGGGACGGGATCGACGCGCTCGCCGCCATCGCGGACGTCCTTTCCGACGGCGATTTCGAGACCGAAGTGATCGCCGCGAGCGTGCGCAGTCCATTGCACGTCGTCGAGGCGGCGCGGGCAGGCGCGGATATCGCCACCGTTCCGCTGAAGGTCCTCGCGCAGATGGCCTCCCATCCCCTCACCGACGCCGGTCTCGAGCGCTTCCGCCGCGACTGGGCATCGAAAAGAGACTGACAGAACAAACCCCCGCCGGGGTTCAACGACCCGACGGGGATTTTTCATATTCAAATCGCTTCGCACTTCGGCGGCGCAGGCTCCTGCAGGAACCGCTCTGCGTAGAGCTCGAACAGCGCACGCGATTCGCGGAAGATCTCCTCCTGTTCGAGCGGATGGCCGGCCTTCGGCATCGGAAGGAAGACGTACTCCACCCCGTGCGCCTCGAGCGCGTCCCGCAGCGCCGTCGCGTTCGAAAACGGCACCACGTCGTCCCGCTGACCGTGGCAGATGATCGTCGGGACGCTGTGCTCGTTCACGTAATGCAGGGGCGAGTATTTCAGCAGCAGCGGCATGAACTCCTCCCGGTTCTCCCCGCGAAACGGGATCCCCGTGAGGTTCGAATACAGCTCGATCCACTGCTCCATCGGCGGATAGCGCGACGGCGTCCCCTCGAGGAGCTCCTTGTCCGTGAGGAGCGTCGGACCGCAGTAATCCACGACGCACACGGGCCGGATCGGCGCCTCGTCTGCCATGGCATACGCATAGAGCAGGGAAAGGTGCCCGCCCGCGGAAGCCCCGGTCAAAAGCGCGCGGCTGAGCGTCACGCCGTTCTCCGCCGCCGTTTTTTTGATCGCGGCGAGCGCCTCCGTGATGTCATGGACAAGCGTGTCCATGTGCGTGTCCGGGGAGAGATAGTGGTAGTTGATCGCCGCGGCGGCGTAACCCTTTGCCGCCCATTCGTCGAGCTCGTCCCGGTAATACCCCTTGTCGCCGTGGATCCACGCGCCGCCGTGGATCGAGAGGACCAGCCCCCCGCAGCAGCGTTTTTCCGGGAGGACGAGATCGTAGATCTGCCGCTCGTGTCCGCCGTAAGGCGCGTCATAGAATCTCCGCAGGTTGTTTTTCATGTTCGACCCTCGTTTCGTTTGAGTTCTGCCTGTATGGTAGCACATTCGGCCGCCGGTGTCAAGGGTTGAAAGAGCTTTTCTCCTTCCCCGCGATCCTCCCTTCGGCGTACCCGATGTATTCGCACGCGCCTGCCCGGCCGTTGTACCAGAGGCGGTACGTCCCGTCCTCAGCTCGCACGACCGTCGGCTTGTAGCAGGAATCCGCGTCCCAGGCACACGGCGTCGGCGTCACGAGCGGGTTCTCCGGCACGCGCTCCCACCCGGTGACCCCGTCCTTCGAGCGCGCGGCGCAGATGCAGGCGGTGTGGATGTCCCGGTAGCCGATGTAGAACATCAGATAACCGCCGTCGACCTTCAGCACGTCGCACGCGCCGATCCGCTCCTGCTCGTATTCACGATCGGGATTGCAGGAGAAGATCGGGTTGCCCGGGTATTTGACCCACCGGATCCCGTCGTCCGATTCCGCATAGCAGATCGTGTTCGGCTCGTAGGTCTCCCCCGCCGCGTACCACATGCGGAATTTCCCGTCCTCGAACATCACGAACGGGTTCATGACAGATTCCTTCTCGAAGTCCGCCTCGGGCACGAGCACGGGATCCCGCCGGAAGCGCTCGAAGCGGATGCCGTCGTCGGAGCGCGCGATCCCGATCTTCGAGACCCCGTGACCGCCGTCCCACACCTGACCGGTGTACCACATGAGCCATCCGTGCCCGTTCGGATCCGGCAGCACGCAGTTTCGGTTGACGATCTGCTCCCAGCCGGATTCCGGATTCGGACCGAGCGTGATGACGGGCTCGCTCCAATGGATGCCGTCGTCCGAGAAGGTCACGGCGAACGATTCCTTCGGCCGCCATGATACGTCCATGCGCAGCCGTCCGTCGGGCTGCTTCCGCACGAAGGCGTCGAACATGGTGCCGGTCGATTCGTCGCCGAAGACGGGGGCGGGGTGTTTCCTAAATGAACAGGTTTCCATGATACACCTCGTTTTGATCTGTCCGTTTGTGTTCGGATCAATCCTGATACTGCTTGATGAATTTCTCGATTTGTTTTTCCGCCATTTTCTGATTCCTCTGGATCGACGACGCAAGCGTGTCGGCAGATCCTGCGTTCAGCAAACTCGTATAGGTATTGCTCAAACCGAGGAAGCTGTAAACCAGCTCGGTGTCCTGAACGCGTGAAGAGCGAATGATGTTCAGCATCTCGACCGAATCCGGATCGCGCATGGCCTTGCCCGCGAGCAGAACGTCGTAATAGGTGACGGATGTGGAATAGAATGCGTCGGCGTTCATGGCTTCGAGCATGGCTCCGGTGAACTCCGTCGTTTCGGAATTGCGCGGAATGAGAATGATGCTGGCCCAGTAGGTGCTGAAGGGGTGATAGATTCTTTCCTGCTCCTCGTCATACTTCGGCAGGGGGAGAAGGCCGATGTCCACGTCGAGATCCCGGTAGATGATGATCTCCTCGATGCCGTTCACAAGGAAGAGCGCCCCGCCGGTACGGAAATTGTCTCTGAGGCCTTTGTCCCAGATATCGTCGACCTTACCGGTCAGGTCCTCCGCTTTCATATAGTTCCCGCTCGTCATGATCGCGCAGACTTTTTCTGCGGCATCATAGAACTTTTCCGTGATGTTCAGCCGCGGGTACCCGTCCTCGTCATTCTCGAACACACGGATGCCGGACGCGATCATGTGAAGGTTGAAGCCGTAATTCGTGCCGGAGATGCCGTAGCGGTCGTTCTGATCCCATTCGCCGTTGCCGTCCCGGTCGGTCGTCACGTTCTGTGCGATGGCGTACATATTGTCGAGGGTCCACTTGCCTTCGCGCACCATCGTATAGGGATCGACCTCATAATCCTTCGCAAGGTCCTTATTGAAGGTCGTGCCGTAGGTGTGGGAATCCGTCCAGGTGTTGATCGAGCCGATCGCGCCGTAGAGCTTCTTCCCGATTTCCATGGACTCCGCCACCGCGCCGTCCCACCACGGTTTTGATACGTCGATGTGCTCCACGTCATACAGGTTTGCCGTCATGCCCTGCTGCATCAGGCTGACCGCGTCGCCGAAGCCGGGGATGATCACGTCCCAGTTCTGTTCGGCTGCCCGGTAGGAATTGCCGAACGCCTGCCCCACATTCGAGTGGGTATCGTTTACGATATGGATGTCCCACGTCTCTTCAAGCCTCCCGGTCCGCTCGAAGGTGGCGTCGTTCATGGCCTCCCCGTTCATCTCGTCCGACGCGACTTCGGAATAGAAGCGCACGATGGCGTCGACGACCTCGCGGGAGAGGAAGCGGAACGACTGCCCGTCATACGTCTTGTCGGGGATGTCTGGCAGCAGCTTTGCCTCGGTTTCGGGGGCCTCGGTCTCCGGCGCCGGGTTCTCGTCAGAACCGGCTGTTACGCTCGGATCGGATGCCGGCGTGTCGGAAACGGCCGGTTTTTCGCCGCACGCCGCAAGCGGAAGCAGCAGGGCGAGGGCAAACAGAATGGACAGTGCTTGTTTCATGGTCTTACTCCTCCTTTTGTTGGTTCTTGTATCTCACAGCTCATTTGCGGCGTCGATCAGCGCGCAGAGGTTTTCAAACGGAACATCCGCCTGAATGCCCTGCGCGGCAGCGATGAGGTAGCCCCCGTTATCCGAAAGCGCAGCGGTCACGCGTCTCGTCTCCTCCCGCACCTCGTCGGGGGTGCCGTACGGAAGCGTCCTCTGCGTGCTGATCCCGCCCCAGAAGGTCAGAACCGCGCCGAACGCCCGTTTCAGCTCGAAAATGTCCATGCACTCCGGCTGCAGGGGATTGAGCACATTCGCTCCCATCTCACAGAGATCGGGCATGATCTTCGAGATATCGCCGCAGGAGTGGACCCATACGTCGAGCCCCGCGCCGTGAATCAGATCGTATTCCTTCCGGGCGCCGGGCTTCAGCATCGTCCGCCAGGTCCCCGGCGACATCAAAAGGTCGCGCTGGGATCCCCAGTCGTTTCCGAGAAGCACGCCGTCGAGGCCGGGGGTTTCGACGATCTGCTTCAGGATCGAGAGGTTCTTTTCGGTGATGAAGTCGAGCAGTTCCATGGCGAATTCCGGCTCTGCCGCCATATCCGCGAGGAAGTACTCGAGCCCGCGGGAGAAGTACGCCTTCTCAAAATCGCTCGTCCAGACCTCGGCGAGAACGTAGGCGTCCGTGTATTCCCGCAGGTTGCGCACCGATTCCGCAAAGACCTCACAGGACCCGAAATCGACGGTCCCGGGGATGAAGTCCGGCGTGTCCTCCATTTTGTACGCGGGCGGAAGGTCCTTCCAGTCCCACCACGGAAAGTTTTCGAGAAAGCAGACGTGATTCCCCAGGCTGAAGTACAGCGAATTGCGGTATCCGAGCTTTCCCTCGGCGTGCAGCTTCCGCATGTCCTCCCGCCCGTAGTGTTCCCAGAGCGGTTTGCCGTATTTTTGCAGTCCGTCCGGCGCGAGATGGAAGAACGTCGGCGTCTTGTCCGGCGTCTCGTGGCGGATCGCGGCTATAACTCTCTCCCGTCTTGTCATGACGTCCTCCGTCGGCTGTGTGGTGCGGGGCCGATCCCTCTTGCGATTCCGGCAAAAATGTGCTATAATGACGGTGATGAATACATTTTGTCCGCAAATGATCCGGCCGGTTTCTCTGTTTCATTATAGCATAAGCCGGCAGGAAAGAAAATGGCGTTTTGTCCGCATTCTTTGGCTTTTTGTCCGGAGGTTTCCATGAAGAGTCCCCTGAGCGGCAGCCCCGCGGCGCTCCCGGCGTCGGAGCTGAACACCTGCCGGTTCATCCGTCGGAATCAGGACATCCTCCTCGGTCCGCGCGCCGAGCTTTTGTTTCACGTCCAGTACGTCGGCCACTATCTCTGCCGGCGCGAATTCCACATCAAGCGGCGCATGGGACAGTCCGCCCTGCTTCTGCTCAGTCTCACAGGCGAGGGCGAGCTCCGCTATCAGGGGGCCAGGTACCGCCTCGCAAGGGGAGCGTGCGTCCTGATCGACACCCGGATCGAACACGAGTATTACCCGCTCGGCGACGACTGGGAATTCAAATTCCTGCACTTCTGGGGCGGCACGAGTCTCGAATTCCTCACGGAGTTGCGCGGACCCGTGCGCGAGCTCGGGAACGAAGAGTTCGCGCGGACGGAGGCGATCCTCGATTCGATCCTCGAAGAGACCGAGGCCGATGTGATCGACGATTATCCGCGCCTCTCCGGCGAGATCTATTCGCTTCTCATGCTTCTTCTGTCCCATGACGAGAACCGCGCGGACCATCAGTCGGCAGGCTGCCGGGCCATTCCCGACATCCTCGCCTACATCCGCAGCAACTACAGCCGCAAGATCACGACGGAGGAGATCGCGGATTCCGTCAATCTGTCGCGCTCCTACCTCTCCGAGCTCTTTCGGAAAAAGATCGGGATGCCGCCGCACGAATACGTGACGCAGTACCGCCTGTCCGTGGCGAAGACGATGCTCTCGAACACGGCGCTGTCCGTCACGGAGATCGCGGAGCAGACGGGCTTTCGGGACATTTTCGCCTTTTCCCGCGTGTTCCGCCGATGCGTCGGGATCTCCCCCGTCGCCTACCGCAGCAGATACGCGGCGGAGGACCTCCCCTCCTCCGGATAACGAAAAACAACCGCGCGGTCCTCCGATGCAGCGATGCAGGGAAGACCGCGCGGCTTATTTGATATCCGTTCAGATCGCGAGGAAATACCGCACCCAGATCCACCTCAGGGGATTCGACGTCTTCCGCCGTTCCGCCGTGAGCATATCCGCCGCCGCCGTGACGAGCGCAAGGTCTTCCTCCGTCGCCGCGTGATTGCTGAACCGCGCGCGGAGAGCGGCTTCGCGGACCCGGGCGGGGACCTCTTTATTCATTGCGTCGGCGAGCCATGCGGCATAGCGGTACCGCGCGAGGAGCTGACGGTTCCGGTCCCCGCGGCGGAAGTCGGCACGCCGTATCGCCTTCATGACGAACGGCCACGCGGCAGCCGCGAGGAGCACGGGAATCAGGATCGCGGCGGCCAGCGGGACCTTCCTCCCACGCGGCGCGTCGACATCGGCCGGAGCGGGATCGTCCCGTTCACGCGGCGCGGCTTGGTTGTCGTCTCCGCGCAGGTTCGGCAGGGGAGCCGTCGGCGACACGGGGGTGCTGTCCTCCTCTTCGGCGACCTCCACGGAGGACGTCACCTCGAGCATCCGCCACGAAGCGTTCGATTCGTCGAAATATTCCACCCACGCGTGCGCGTCGCCCTGCGTCACGGTCGTCCATTGCCCCCCGACGGCATGGGCCAGGTACCCGGTGACATACCGCGCCGGAATGCCCAGCATCCGCAAGAGGACCGTCGCCGCGCTCGCAAAGTGGACGCAGTAGCCCGTGTCGCTGTCTTTGAGGAACCACGCGACGAAGTCTTCGCCGACCGGCATCCGTTCGGTGTCGAGATCGTACGTCGCCGAATTGCGCACATAATTCGCCGCCTCGAAGACCACGTTGGGATCCTCCGGGTCGAAGAGGTTGACGATATCGGCAAGCTCCTCCGCGGTCGTGTCGGGCACCATGGTGTACGACGGGTCCAGCGCGTTGTAATATGCCGGGGAGACCGGGGCATAGTACGCGTTCGGCTTGAAGAGGACGGTGTAATGATCGATCTTTTTCTGAACGCTGACATACTGGTCATAGTGGGGGAACGATCCCGCGGGAAGCTCGGTCGGCGTATAGGGCAGGTAGAGGATCCCGGTCGGACGGGCCGTGCGGACCAGAAGCTGTTCTTCGGGCGCAGCGGGCGTGATGAGCGAATCCGCGCGGACGCCCGGCATTTCCTCCCACTGCACCCAGCGGGATCCGTCGTACCAACCGTAGGACATCCCGCGCAGGTAATACGTCCGGGTGGTGTCGGAGTAGATCTCCATCGCCGGGATCTCGGAGTCGGTCTGCGGCCCCACGAGAGACAGGTTGACCGTGGACGGATTCGAGTTCCAGACATACGCGCCGATCGCCTCGGCGAGAAGATCGGAAGGACGGGATTCGCCGGTTTTTTTGTTTCCCCGGCCGCGAAGGCGCGTATTCCCGAAGTCGAGGATCCGCTTCACCGCCGTATCCGCCCAGTCTGGACGGACATATTTGTCCCCGACCGTGCCGCAGAGAAGACAGAACGCCGTCGCCGGGACCATGAAAACGAGCAGGACACGGCGTGCGGAGGCGGGATCGCGCTGCCGCATCAGGGAGGCGAGGATCAGTACGATGTGCGCGGCGAGCAGAAAGAGGAACGGCAGACGCGGCGGCTCGGTCTGGAACAGGACGCAGTGCGCGCCGACCGCGACGATGTTGAGCGCGGAAAACCAGATCGAGTTGAGGCGCCGCATGAGAAGGAAGGCGGTGAAGAGCGCGACGGCGAGCCCGACGAGGAGCAGCGCTTCCCGCAGCGTATCCGTCGGAATGTACGAGAAGCGGGGCACGCGGAGAATGTCGAAGACAAGATCGCGCAAAAGCCCGCGGCGCGTGAGCTGCCAGAGGAGATCACGGAACTCCACGGCGAGGAGCGCGCGTCGCCAGACGATCCATCCGATCCCGGCGAGCGAGAGCCCCAGATACCACCATCCCGGCTTCGGGAGGAGGGAGACGGCGATCGCGAGGACCGTCAGGGCGAGGAGCAGGATGGGCAGCATCCGGATCCTGCTCTCCGTGATTCGGATCCCGCGGTACGCGTTGCCGTTCAGACCGAACGCGTCGAGGATTTGCGCAAAGACATGACTGCCGTCGTCCCCGATCTGGATATCGTAGAAATCGACGAGCAGCAGCAGGTTGGTATAGGCGACGGCAAAGGCGGTCACGGCGACGGTCAGCGCGTCGGCGATCCGTGCGGCGATGCCGCTTTTTTGAGCGAAAAGATGAGGCATGGCGGTCAATCCATCAGACTTCAAGGCGGTAGTGCCAGTCGGCCGCGGGGAGAGGGTGTTCTTTCGTTTCCTCGTGCAGCGGCTCGGCGAGGAGGCGCAGGAAGAGCGCGTCGAGATCGGAGGCGCATTCGATCCGCACGGCGTCCCCGCTGCCGCGCTCAAAGACGGTGTGCGGGATCTCCATGCCGAGAAGCTCCGACGAAACCCAGGCGAGGGCGTCGAGCGTCCGGTCGGCATCCCCCCGTCCCGCGGGCATCGCATAACTCACGAGCGCGCGGCGGTTCAGAGCCTCCTGAGCCTCGCGGACGATGAGATCGTCGGTCTTGGCGGAGACCTTCCAGTGCACGGTCCGCATGGGATCGCCCGGCCGGTATTCGCGCAGCTCGTGGATCTCCGAGAATCCGCCGCCGGGCTTCGGTCTGGTCGAGACGGCGCGGAGCGCGGTGAAATCGGGGAGCGCGGCAGGCGGCGCGGCGACGGGCGTGACAGAGATGCGGGCGGGAGGCGGAACCGCGGCTCCGAACGAAAAGAAGGAAAAGAGGCCGAGAAAATCGGAGACCTGCGCCCGCTTCACCTCGATCTGCCAGATGCCGCAGTGCGCCGCGGAGAACGGGATCTCACCGGACGGCGGTGTGCGGAAGCGCTTCGCGGTCTTTTGGTTGTCCATGCGGTCGAAGAGCACGACCCGGATCTCCCCCGGCAGGACGCACGGACGGCCTTTGGAGAGGAAGGCCACGCGGATCATGGCCTTGCCGCCGCGCGGGACGGTCTCCGGCGCATCGATCAGGACGGTGAGCTGCCGCGCGAAGGGAAGGGAAAGCAGAAAGGACAAAAGCGGCAGGCCGAGGATGGCGAGGAAGAGAACCACGGAGATCCAGCTGTCGTAGAAGAGCGCGAACGCCGCGGCGGAGAGCAGAAAGAGAAAATAAAGGATCCGGCGGATGAGCATGGCTTACACCCTCGGGGAGGAGGTCTTCGCAACGATCTGCTTCAGAATCAGATCGGGCCCTGTGTCCGCGGTCTGTGCTTCCGGCGCGAGGAGGAGACGGTGCTCCACGGTCTTCGGGAATGTGTAGGCAATGTCCTGCGGGATGACGTAATCCCGCCCGCGCATATACGCCGCAGCCTTCGCCATCGAGACGAGGGAGAGGGTCGCGCGGGGAGACGCCCCCCGGAGGATCATCCCGCCCCCGCGCGTCGCCGTGATGAGCGAGATGGCGTAGCGGACGACGTCCTCCTTGATATAGACCGAGGCGGCTTCCCGCTGCATCCCGGCGAGCCCTTCCGCCGTGACGACGGGTTCGATCCGATCGATCGGATTGCCGTCGAGGCGGTTCTGCACCATTTCAAATTCCGCGTCTTTGTCGGGATAGCCGAGCGAGAGGCGGATGGTGAAGCGGTCCATCTGGGAATCCGGGAGAAGCTGGGTCCCCGCCGCGCCGGTCGGATTCTGCGTCGCCATGACGAAGAACGGCTCCGGCAGGCGGTAGGTGTTCCCGTCGACCGTGACCTGTCCCTCCTCCATCGCTTCGAGAAGCGCGGACTGGGTGCGGGAGGTCGCGCGGTTGAGCTCGTCCGCGAGGAAGAAATTGCAGAGCACGGCGCCGGGCTGATAAACCATGCGGCCGGTCTCGCGCTGATAGACGGAATAGCCCGTGATGTCGGAGGGCAGGATGTCCGGCGTGAACTGCACGCGCCCGAACGAGAGCCCGAGCGCCTTCGAAAACGCGAGCGCGGCTGTCGTCTTTCCGACGCCCGGCATGTCCTCGAGCAGGACGTGACCGCGCGCGAGGATCGCCATGAGGATCCACACAAGGGTCTGATCCTTGCCGGAGACGGCTTTTTTGACTTCCTTCAGAATCTGCTGGGTAGGGTTCATGGGGAGCTCCTTTTGATCTGCGGCGCCGTGGGCGGAGATGCGTTCGATGATTTCCTCTTTATCATACAAATTTCGCGCGTGTATGTCAAGATGGATGCTGTATCTTTATGCGGAAAAGTTGTAAAGTTTTTCTCACAAAAAGACCGCCGTTCCGATGGGAGAACGGCAGTCTTGGAAAACCGGACCGGTCAGGGGGTGAGAGCAGCGGCGGCGGTCTCGGCGACGGGGAAGTGCAGGGTCGCCTTGAAGAGGTCGCCGTCGATCGCGAGGGTGAGCGCGCCGCCCTGGAGCTCCGTCAGACTCTTCGCGATGGAAAGCCCGAGGCCGTTGCCCTCCGTCGCGCTCGAACGGCTGGCGTCGCCGCGCACGAACCGCTCCATCAGCTCGTCCGGCGAGACGTTCAGGGGATCGCGCGACACGTTGCGGAAGGTGACGACGGCGAAGCGGTTGATCTCCTCGAGCGTCAGGTACACCCGCGTCCCGCTCTGCCCGTATTTCAGGATGTTGTTCATCAGATTGTCGAACACCCGCCAGAGCCGCCGCCCGTCCGCGAGGATCGGTACCGGGTGATCGGGATGCGCCATGCAGAGGGTCATTCCGGCGTCCTGCAGCCGCTGCTCGTATTCGCCCGCCGCCTGTTCGAGGAACACCGACGCGTCGCACGGCGCGAGCGTGACGTCGAGGTTCCCGGTCGAGGCCTTCGACGCTTCCACGAGATCGTCGATGAGGCGCTTCAGACGCACGGACTGCCGCGTGAGGACCTCCGTGTATTCCCGCACCTTCTCATTCCCGGAATCCTCCTTCGAGAGCAGGTCGGTGTAGTTGATGATCGAGGTGAGCGGCGTCTTGATGTCGTGCGAGACGTTCGTGATGAGCTCGGTCTTCATCCGCTCGCTCTTCATGCGCTCCTCCACGGCGCGGTTCATCCCGATCCCGATGCGGTTCAGGGTGTCCGCCTGTTTCTTGAGGTCCGGCGGCATTCCCTCGGGATCGACGTGATACGACAGATTCCCGGATGCCAGCGCCTCGCCGCCCTTTGCGAGCTTTCTGAGAGATAATGTGCGCCAGAGGGCGATGCCGAGGAGAACGATGGCTTCGATCACATGAAAGATCCAATAGACCTCGACATCCGGATACGACGCGCCGAACACCACGATTTCATAGAGAAGCAGCGCGATAAACAGTACGATGATCTTCCAGATCTGCGGGATCGCCGAAATCCCGCGCACCACGGCCAGCGAGGCCTTTTTGAGCATCTGCCCGAGCCATTTGACGGCGGCCCGGAGCAGCGTGAGCACGCGCCAGACGACGGTGTTTTTGAAGAGCGTCCCCGTCTTGATCCGCGCCGAAGCGCTCATGAGCAGGCCGAGCCCGACGCACGCGGTGAGCAGGGTACTGCCGGCGACCCGCGCAGCCATAGTAAAGCCGGTGCTTCCGACTCCGAGTCCGCTCATCAGATCCAGAAACAGGGCGACCGGCACAATACAGACGGCGGCGAGCAGATCAAAGGGAACCGCGTGCAGCGGACCTGAGAAGAGTCCGGCCTGCCGCGGTCTGCGGGCGGAGGCGCACATCAGCAGGATGAAGCACAGGATCGCAAGCAGAAAGCTCACCGCGCCGATGGGATAGACGGCATACCGCAGCCCGTACACGGCGCCGTAAACGATATGCACGAACGGGTATCCGTCCTCGACGGGCAGACCGTCGGCGAGCATGCCGTACAGACGATAGATGCGGGTGTTGTCATGAAGATATTCTCCGCGGTCTCTCACCGGTCTTTCCAGTGTGATGTCCGTGAAGGTCTCCGTTTCGTCATACATGTTGCGGTATTCACTCAGATAGACGAGGATCTCCTTCCAGCCGTTTTCGTATGTGTAGTTTTCCATTCCCGCGATTGCCTGTACGTTGGATGCGGCGATCTCTCCGTTCTCGTCAAAGAGGACATAGCGCAGGTTGGTCGCGGTGTCCGAGTAAACCACGTCGAGCGGCTCGGCGGCATAATAATCGGCATACAGAAGATGGTGCACGATGAGTTTGGCGTCTCGGCGCATTCTGGAAAGATCTACCTTTTCGATCAGCAGGTCCTTCGGTGTCGTGTAGAATTCCTCGTTGAACATCAGCCAGGCCGAGACCACGCAGCCGACGGTCAGCGCGGCGCAGAGGATGACGGCGGCGAACAGAAGCGCCTTCC
>JAFYBI010000504.1 GCA_017540285.1 Clostridia bacterium
ATGCGGACCCATCTGCTCTCGGCGCTGGCGACACTGAAAATCGGGCTGGACATTCTGACGGAGGAGGAAAAGCTCCGCATCGACCGGCTCTACGGCCACGGCGGGTATTTCAAGACAGAGGTTGCCGGACAGCGGATGCTCTCGGCGGCGGCGGGCGTTCCCGTATCCGTCATGAAGACGGCGGAGAGCGGCGGCCCCTACGGCATGGCGCTCCTCGCGGCGTACATGATCCGGAAGGACGAGGGCGAAGGCCTGGCGGATTTCCTTGACAACCGCGTGTTTGCCGGCGCCGAATCCTCCACGCTCATGGCGAGCGACGAGGAGATCGCGGGCTTCAACACCTTCCTCGCCCGGTACCGCGCCGCCTTCCCGGTGGAGACCGCTGCCATCGAAACCCTGAAATAACCGGAGGGACCATCATGAAAACCGGCGTCTGCACCACCGATTTTGAAAAACAGCCGCTTCGGACGGCGGACGCGCTGTTCCAAAGGATCCGCGCGATCGGATTCGAATGCGTCCAGTTCGCGTTCTCCTCCGTGACGGAATCGGACTTCACCCCGACGGGTCAGCTCGAGCTGCCGGGGACGATCTCCCGCGAAGCGCTTGCCGCCGTTGCTCGCGCCTCGGAGAAAACCGGTCTTCCCGTCTGCGTCATCAACGCGACCTTCAACATGGCACACCCGGACCCGGCAGTCCGCGCGGAAGGGCTCGCCCGTCTTGGCGTTCACCTCGACGCGGCCAAAGCGCTCGGCTGCCCGATCCTCTCCCTCTGCACGGGCTCGCGCAATCCGGATCACCTCTGGCGTCCGTCCCCGGACAACGGGACGCGGGAGGCGTGGGACGCGATGTTCGAAACGGTCAGCCGCGCCGCGGCGCTCGCGGAAAAAGCGGGCGTGACGCTCGCCGTCGAATCGGAGGCGTCCAACGTGATCGACACCCCGGCGAAAGCGCGCCGTCTCATGGATGAAGTCGGCTCGGACCGGCTGAAAATGATCCTTGACGCGGCCAATCTCTTCCACTGCGGCGAAGCCAAGCCGGAGAACGCACGGCGCACCCTCGACGAAGCCTTCGCGGCGTACGGGGCCGACATCGTCGCGGCGCACGGGAAGGATATCCGCGCGGGGGACGGCATCGACTTCTGCGGCACCGGTCTCGGGATCGTGGATTTCGTGTATATGGCCGAACGGCTCCGGGGATCCGGCTACCGCGGCGACATGTTCCTGCACGGGATCTACGACGAGGACGACATGCCGCGCGCGCTCGATTTTTGGAAACGGGCGTCCGGCGCATTCACAAAATAACGACAACCGACAATATCACCAAAAATACGCTGCGAAATTTGTTCGGATACGCAGGGCAATCCGGGACTTGTTCACAAAATCGTCATACCATTTCGGGCGATTCATGGTATAATAATAAAATGAACCGCCCGGGGCGGATCAAACAGAGGACAGGAGTGATTTTCCGCTTTGGAAAAAGTATTTGAGTACTTAAAACGAAGTATCACCATCGCGTGGAAGAGCGTGTTCTTCAATTTCACCCAGTATCTTCCCTTTTTCATCGCGATCATCATCGTTCAGCTGCTCTTCGGCATGATGACGGTGTCGAACGACAACAACAACAATGTCGAATATCAGCACGTCATGGAGGAGTACAACTACCACATGGTGCTGAAGGGGCTGAACTCCGACCAGGCGCGGTATCTGATCGAGGACCGCGGAGCCGTCTTCAAGAGCGACGTGATCTTCCAGATCGTCGACTCCGAGGAGTATGAGAACAACTTCACGGGCGAGAAGCGGTATGACATCTACCTGCGGTTCCTCCCCGAGCTGAAGGCCTCCCTCAAGCGGTTCACGGGCAGCTACGAAAAGGAACTGGCGGCGCTCGGCGCGGAGGGCACGTCCTTCACCAAGTCCACGACATCGCTCCTGACCTTCGAAGACAACGAGCGCGCGAACGCCGTGACCTTCATCTTCGTCACGCTGGTGCTGCTCGCGGTGTGCATCTTCCTGCTGACATCGCTCTACAACATCCGCATCAATCAGTATAAATTCACCTACGGTATTTATCTGACCTTCGGCGCGGATTTCAAGATGCTCTTCTCGACGGCGTTCTGGGAGCTGTTCGTCATCTTCGTCGTGACCTTCCTTCCCTCGCTCGGCGTCTCGACCCTGATCTCGTGGCTGATCTACCGCGTGTCCGGCTACGGCTTCCTCTTCAACGGACTCTCGATCCTGAAGACCTTCCTCTTCACGCTCGTCGTCATCCTCGCCTCCTGCTGGACGCCGATGAAGATCATGTCCGTGAAGGACCCGATGGGACTCATCATCACCGAGGACAACTCCAACCTCGTCACCTCCCCGATGCGCTCCTTCAACATCTTCGGGGAAAAGTTCCCGACCAAGTACGAATTCTACTCGATCTGGCGCTTCCGCAAGTACAACGTCCAGCTTCTGACGACGGCGATCGTGTTCTGCGCGCTGTTCATCATGGGTCTGTACATGGCGGATATCTACACGACGGACCTCAACTACCCGCGGCCGCAGTTTGAAGTCGATCTGAAAAACTCCGGCTTCGAATACGACGAGATCATGAGCCGCGAGCTCTACAACATGGACGGCGTCCGCGCGGTGGAGATCAACGACAACTCGATGGAAGCGATGGACATCGGCTCGCACATCATTGTCAAAACAAAGGACGTCCGCCTCTTCAAGAACCTCGTCCGGTACGAGGGCACGGAATTCGATCCGCAGGGGGAAAGCGTCCGCGTGGCGAACCAGGTGCTCTACACCGCCCTGACAGAGGAGCAGATCCAGATCCTGTCGGATTATGATTACAAGGGAGACCTGAACTGCATCACCGACCCGAACTACGTCATCGTCGGCGACTCGGTCTCGAACGTGCCGATGTTCAAGTTCGACGTGGGGGACACGATCTGGATCGCCGTCAAGACCGGGCAGATCCGCTCGGTCGACACGAACGTCACGGGCCGCGCGCTTCTGAAGAATCAGATCAAATACTTCCACTTCGATTACAGGCCCTACACCATCGGCGCGGTCATCTACGACATTCCGTCCGGATCGACTCCGATCTTCATGAACCTCGACAACTACAAGGAAATCACCGGAAAGACCCCGAAGGCGACGTCCTTCAACGTGTATGTCGATCATGACATCACGGTCGACGGAGTCAACGACCTCTACCGCGAGATCCGCGAATGGAGCCACGACTACGGCGACGTCAAGGTCTCGAACCGCGACATCACCCTGAGCAACGCGATCGCGAAGGACAAGCACTACAACGAGCTCTACGTCGTGATCTCGCTTCTGATCCTGTGCATCTCGCCGCTCGTGTGGTTCTTCTCCCAGACGCTGTACTACACGAAGAGAGAGCGCGAATTCAACATCCTGCAGTCCCTCGGCGCGGTCGCGAAGGAGATCCGGCAGATCTACCTCCAGGGCGGTCTGTGCATGGCGGTCATGTCCTTCATCACCGCGATCATCCTGAGCTACGCCGGCAGCTATGTGCTCTTCTACATCTACAACGTCATCATGCCGTACTTCACGAGGGAAAACGTGCGCTATGTCTTCTACATGCCGTGGTACGCGATCCTCACGAGCATCGTCATGTCGGTGGCCTGCGGCTTCCTCTCGACCTACCTGCCCTTCAAGAATTATTACAAGAACAGATACTCCCTCGAAAACGGCGGCGCCGGCAAGGAATTCGGCGCGGACGAATAAAGACGCGGACAACCTGAATCCAATCCGTATCAAGACAGAAAGGAACTTCGATCAAAATGGCAAACACTGCGCCTGAATATATGCTCCAGACGGAATCCGTCATCAAGCAGTACAAGCAGTACGACACCGTCATCACCGCCGTCAACCGCGC
>JAFYBI010000505.1 GCA_017540285.1 Clostridia bacterium
CCTGTTCGGCGATAAGGCCGCGGACGTCACCGAAGAGCTCACCACCAAGGAAGAGGCTCCGCAGACCTTCGACTTCGGCATCGCTGCCGCCGTCGCTGCGGTCATCTCCCTGGCAGGCTTCGCGATTTCCAAGAAGAAATAAGACATCACCGTACCGGGTCCGTTCCCTGGACATGTCTGTCCCGGGGGACGGACCCGTCCTTTTTTCCGGAGTAACATGAAAAACAGAATCCTCATTTTCCTCTTAGTGATCTGCCTCGCCGTCCTCAACGGATGCGCGGGCAAAACGGATCGTCCGGAAAAGCTGGAAACCGATGCCGGGTCATCGGTTTCTGTCGTTCCGGGAGAAGAAGCGGAGCCCGAACCGGAGCCTGAACCCGAACCGGAACCCGAACCGGAACCCGAACCCGCGGCGGAGACCTTTGTCTATGGGCACGTCGCGATCATCGGCGTGGACGGGGCCGGCGCGTTCTTCAAGGACGCCGACATGCCGAAGCTGAACGCCATCTTTGAGAACGGCGCGCGGACCTACAAGTGCCTGACCTCCGATCCCACGATCAGCGCGCAGTGCTGGGGCTCGCTCCTGACGGGGACGACGCCCGACTGCCACCGCCTGTCCAACTCCTACATCGAATCGCATCCCTATCCGCTGGATTCGATCTTCCCGACGGTCTTTCACGTGGTGCGCGACGCCATGCCCGACGCGGCGCTCGGCTCGTTCTGCAACTGGAACCCGATCAACGTCGGCATCGTGGAGGACGGCCTCGGCGTCACGAAGGACACCGCCTCCGGCGACAAAGGGGTCACCGACCTCGTATGCCAGTACGTCACGGCGGAGAAGCCCACGCTCCTCTTCGTCCAGTTCGACGAGGTGGACGGCGCCGGTCACGGCTCGGGCTACGGCTCGGCGGCGCACATCAGGCAGCTGGGTGTCGAGGACGGATACATCGACCGCATCCACGCGGCGTATGAAGAGGCGGGCATCCTCGACGA
Organism: Clostridia bacterium; assembly: GCA_017540285.1. GTDB lineage: Bacteria > Bacillota > Clostridia > Oscillospirales > CAG-272 > UMGS1696. The sequence goes on from JAFYBI010000505.1 coordinate 994, forward strand.
CACGCTCTTCATCGTGACGGCGGACCACGGCGGCAGCGGCACCTCGCACGGCGGCTGGACCGACGGGGAGAAGTACGTCATGTGGGCCGCGGCAGGGAAGAGCGTGATCCCCGGCGGTGAGATCGAGGATATGGGCATCCGCGACACGGCATCCGTCGTCCTGACGGCGCTCGGTCTCGCGGACAAGCAGCCCGACACCTGGACCGCGCGCGTGCCATCCGGTCTTTTTGCCGGCGTGGAAGCGAAGGAGCGGCCCGTCTACACGATCTCCTACCTATACGGACACCGCACGCACGAATCCGCGCCCACCCCCGCGGCCGAGACCCTGACCTCCCTCATCGGGGAGGACCGCGTGCTCGCCTACCTGCCCTTTGACGGGAGCGAGGAGGTCACGGCGGGAACCGTCACGGCGAAGAAGAGCGGCAAGCTGTACTTCGTCGACGGGTACTTCGGCAGCGGCGCGCAGTTCGACGACGGGTACATCACGCTCGACGGCTATCAGCCCGGAAACGACAGCTTCAGCGTCTGCACCTGGATGAAGACGGGCGGCGTCAGCTCCGATCCGTGCATCTTCTCGAACAAGGACTGGGACAGCGGCAAGAACCCCGGCTTCGTCCTCTCGCTGCGGGATTCGGACGTCAAGTTCAACCTCGGCAACGGGAGCGACCGCATGGACGCGGAGCACACCCTGCCGATCGACTTCAAGGACGGCTGGGTCTACTTGATCCTCGTCGTCGATCGGGACAAGGGCGTGATCCGGTTCAGCTATGACTTCGGTGATTTCGAGACGACGACGATCCCGAAGAGCCTGGCAGACGTGTCCTTCCAGGCGAAGAAGCTGAACATCGGCCAGGACGGCACCGGGAGGTACAGCCATCACCTCGAGGCCGTGCTCGACGAATTCCTTCTCGTGGACGGCACCGTCACGGCCGATCAGGTCGCCGCGCTCAAAGCGCATTACGGAAACTGAGCACCCACCTCAACCAAACGGAGGAACCTATGACAAAACGCATCCTTGCGCTGTGCCTGGCGGCGATCCTCGTCCTCGGCATGCTGACCGCGTGCAGTGAGACGCCGGAGAAGGCGGACGAGACCCCCGCGCAGCAGACGGCAAATCCTGACGCCATCGCCCCGGAGGAGGAGACCGAATCCCCCACCCCCCACTGGGATGCGGTGAAGAAAGAGGATCTCGGCGGCATGAACATCAACATCACCTGCGACGAGTTCGACTCCAACTACTACAACGTGGTGGACTGGGACGAGATCTCGGGCGAGATGCTGGCTGATGCCATGTACGACCGCAACCGCTATCTCGAAGCGCAGCTGAACTGCCTGATGGTTTTGAACTATTCGCAGGAGGTCACGAAGCTCGAGCAGTCCGTGATCTCCGGCTCGGGCGACGTGGATCTGACCTACGCGCTGGTCTCGAACGGCGGGAACCTTTTGCAGAAGGGCTATCTGACGCCGTTCAACAAGCTCGCGACGATCGACATGACCCAGCCGTACTGGGATCAGGGCTCGCAGAAGGATCTGAAGATCCTCGGGCAGATGTTCTACGGCTTTGTCGACTTTGGCTTCGACCACTATGACTCCATGACGGTGCTGTTCTACAACGGCGAGCTGTTGACGCAGTATCAGCTCGAGGACCCGCAGGAGCTCTTCCTTTCGGAGGAGTGGACCGTCGACAAGATGGTCGAGCAGCTCCAGACGGTTTCCACCGACATCGACGGCGACGGGAAGTTCAACCTCCGCAAGGACGTCTTCGGTCTGGTCGGCCGCGAATACAATTTCCAGCCGATCGAATACGCGTCCGGCGTGCGCCTCGTTACCTGGAACGAGGAGGAGCGCAGCTTTACGCTGAACATGGCGGACGAGCACTTCATCGACATCGCGCAGTCGATCGCCAAGGTTTACGCCAAGAGCAATCCCTACACCGATTACGAGAGCTATGACCAGGGGCGGATCGCCTTCTCGGACGGCCGTTCGCTGTACTACTCCCGTCTGCTCGGCGACTTCCGCCAGCTGCGCGAGGTCGAGGACGACTACGGCGTGGTCTGCTTCCCGCGGTACAGCATGGACGGCGGAGAGACCTCCTACTTCGTGCAGAACCCGACGACCTTGTTCCTGCCGCTCGTTGTGGGCGACGACAACGGCGACCGGGAGCCGGACTTCAACGAGATCGGCATTTTCCTCGAGGCGCAGGGGGCGTACACGTATGACAACACCCTCAGCGTATACATCGAGAACGCGGTCATCGGCAAGGGCATGCGCGATGAGAAGTCCGCCGAGATGGTGCGGATCATGATGCAGAACCGCAGCTTTGACTTGACGCAGGCGTACAATTTCCAGAGCCTTTCGTCCAATTTCGCGTCCTGTGTCATCAAGGACAGCAACTATGCGTCTGCCGCGAAGAAGATGGAGAAGAACTTCAACAAGGCTGCGCAGAGGATCGTGAAGGAGATCGAATCGCATCTGGATGACTGACCGCCCGGCAAGCTCGTCTTTTGCCCGCGGGGGCTCCCCGCTCACCGGGCACCGCCCGGACGGGTTCATGATCCGCTCGGAGATACGATCTGCAAATGATCCGCAATGTCTCTCAGATCCCGCAGGATCCTCTCCGCCTCCTCACCGGAATGAGCCTTCACGTTCAGCTGATACAGGACCGATTCAAAGCTGTAATACAGACCGCAGTCGATGACCTGCTCGCCGGTATGGATTTCAAATATGACGCACGGAACGCCGGACGGCGTCGTGTATACCGTGAGGACCTGCTCCGGGCAGTCTTTCCAGATCATACCGGAAGAAGCGGATTTTGACGCTTCCTCGGTATAGGCCGCGAAAAGCTCCATCATTCCACTCCACTGAAGCCGGGTGCCGCTTTCATCAAAACGGTCGACCCTGATGTCGGTCAGCATCACGGCGGGGACGCGTTTTCCGTTCCCCTCTTCCGTCGTCACGATTACCTCGATCGCCCCTTTCTGCATAAGGCAGGCGCCGTTCTCGGTCATCATGGGTGTTTCGTCCGGCACGAGCAGGGGACTCGATACGAAGGGGAGACCGAAGAATGCCTGCCACTCCTTCACGGAATCAAAACAAAGAAACGCTTTATGGTCCCGCTTCGGATCGGCGGAATCGAGGATCGTCCTCTCGGCTTCTTTTGGGAGAACAGCGACGCTCTGATCCAGATACACCCACACGCCGTCAGACGCGAGGCGCACGTCCGGGGGATTCCAGAGCAGACCCGCTGCGGCTGCTGTCCCGCACAGGAGGATCGCCGCAGTTGCCGCGATCAACGGGATTTTCCATCGGAACGTCCGTTTGTTTGTCTTCGGGACGGTCTCCGCGCAGAGGATCAGATCCTGTGCGACATAGCCGACCGCTTCCATCATATCGTTTCCGTTCATACGGGATATCCCTCCTTTTCAAGGTATTCCTTCAGTCCCATCCGGCATCGGAGCAGCGTCATCTTGACCTTGCTGCGGCTGAAGCCGTAACGCAGCGCGATGGATTCGACGGAATCCAGATACCAGTAACGCCGCATGAAGATCGTCTGCTTTTCCTCGCTCAGCGTCCGCAGATACCGGGTGATGGCTTCGCCGAGCTCTTTTGCCTCCAGTCGACCGGCGGCATCGTCCGGCGCGGGGAGGCATTCCTCCATTTCCGCCGTCAGCTCCGTGATCGCCGCGCTTCTTTTCAGGCGGCTGTTCTTCCGGCAGACATCCAGAGAAAGATGACGGACGATCCGCGCGAGATAGGCATACAGATAGCCGGTCGGGTTCTGCGGCGGGATCGTGTTCCACGCCTCCAGGTAGGTGTCGTTTTCGCATTCCTCGGCTGTCAGACGGTCCCCGGTGATCCCGTACGAGATCTCCCGCAGCCGGCTGCCGTATTTGGCGGCGGTCTGTTCGATCGCGCGTTCGTCCCGGTTCCGAAACCATTCGATGATCCTGTCGTCGTCCAACTTTACTCGTCTCCTTTCCATGGTGTGGGTGTGGAAGGCCTTCACCCTAAAAAGCGTCGTTTGGCACGTCGGGTCACACGATTTCCGAAAAATCTTTGGGTTTTCCTCCTCGCCGCGAATCGCCGACTCTCCTTTTCCCGCGGGGCGTTATTGACCGTTCGCGCCGGATATGGTACAATACGTTCAGAAGAGCAGGGGCCCGCCTCTTCCGAAATCATGGAAAACACAGGAGGAACAGAACATGCCGGTCAATCCCGTCAAAGTGGGCGAACAGATCCACGCCCTGCGCAAAGCAAAAGGGATCACCCAGAACGAACTCGGCGAACGCCTGAACGTCGCCTTCCAGACCGTTTCCAAGTGGGAGCGCGGCGAAACCCTTCCCGACACCGCCATCCTCACCGATCTCGCCAACGTCCTCGAAACCACCGTCGACAACATCCTCATGGGCGGGGAACGCCTCACGTCGTACAGCCGGCGCGTCACCATCGCCGAGGTGGCGGAGGGCATCGCGTGCTTCGAACGCATCGGAGAGCTTCTCGGGCGCGACAGCTATTTCTACCTCGGCGCGATCGAGGGCTGCGACCGCAAAATGAACATCGAGCTTGAAAAATACCTCGCCGATCCGTTTTCGCGCGAAGCCATGATCGCCGAGGCGGCTGTCCAGCTCATGATGAACGGCGCATACGTCGACATCACCGACATCAAAAAGAGCTTCCGCTTCGAGCACTGGCAGAACATCGTCTCAAAGGTCGCAGGCGAGCGATACGGGATCAAGTGAGGGAGAATTTCGTACCATACGCAAAAAAGGGTTTTCGCAAAAGCATGGAGGCGTGAAGCTGTCCTTGACGGTGTCATTGCGAGGAAGGGCCGTGAAGCCCTGACGTGCAATCCGTACTCTTTTATGAAACGAACAGCAGGATTCTGCTGCTTTGACCCTCGTGTCAGGGATGCGGATTGCCACGTCGCAGGTCTCGGGAGCTGCTCCTCGCAATGACACATGACAGTCTGTGCGAAGCCATGCTCTTCTGTGCCGTCGCGCCTATCTGCAGAACAACAAAGGGACTGCCGCACTCCTGTTTCAGGAGTGAATGCGACAGTCCCTTTCTGTATTGGTGAACGAGCTTGTGTCAGCGAGCTCGTCTTTTGCCCGCGGGGGCTCCCCGCCGCCGCCCGGTTACGGCAGCGTGATACCGAGGCAGCCCATGAAGAGCCGCGGCCACGCGATGGAGTTCGCGGCCTCGACGTTGTTGACGAAAACGA
>JAFYBI010000506.1 GCA_017540285.1 Clostridia bacterium
CATGTCCGGATCCTCGCGGTACCAGACCATGCCCTTCGTCCGGATCACGCCCGGGAACCAGTCCTCGCACAGAGCGTCGAGGGCGGCGAGGCAGAACGGCTTGCGGCGGTAGTACACGAAGGTCTCGATGCCGTATTCCAGCACCTCGGGGTTCTCGTGCTCCTCCGGATGCTCCAGTGCGTCCACCCAGACGGCGGAGGAAAGGGCCTTGTCCAGATCGAAGAGACCGGTGTTGAGCAGCTTGGTGATGGGAAGATCGCAGTTCTTCGCCTCGTAGATCACGGCGTCCTTCTGGAGGCTGCGCACGATCGCGCGAAGCTCCTTGAGATCCTCTTCGCTCACGAGGTCCGCCTTGTTGAGAATGACGGTGTTGCAGAATTCGAGCTGCTGGATGAGCAGGCTTTCGACGTCGTCCTCGTCGATCTCCTCGGCGAGAAGCTTCTTGCCGTCGTCAAATTCGTCCCGCATCCGGGCGGCGTCCACCACGGCGACGATGTTGTCGAGCACGATCGGCAGACCGCCCTCGGTGCTCTCCTCGCAGATCATCGCGATGGTCTGCGCGATCGGCAGGGGCTCGCAGATGCCGGATGCCTCGATGATGATATAGTCAAACCTGCCGGAGGCCGCGAGTCTGCGCAGACCGTCCGCCAGATCGTCCTTCAGCGTGCAGCAGATGCAGCCGTTCATGAGCGGGACCATGTCGTTCCGCTCGACCGCGCCGGCCTTTTCGATGAGAGCGGCGTCGATGTTGACTTCGCCGATGTCATTGACGATGACGGCGGCGCGGATGCCTTCGGTGTTCGCGAGGATGTGATTGAGAAGCGTCGTCTTGCCCGCGCCGAGATATCCGGTCAAGAGGGCGATTTTTACGGGTTGCTTCATGGTTTTGATGTTCCTTTCCGGGTGTAAAAAATCTCATCCCTCATTTTAGCACGTTCGGGTGGGAATGTCAAGGCTTATTTCGGGCTCCCTTCCCGGAGAGTTTACATTTTGCACATGGATTGATTCTTGATTCTTCCCCGAAAATACGGTATCATACGGAAAAGGAGCGGATTCGACTGCTTTCGGCAGGTTTCGCGCGATCCGTCTCCGAATTTGAGTACGGGGAGGGATCCGACATGATCCGTCATCTGGAAAGCAAAAGATCCGTCATTCTGCTCGCCGCGATCGTGATTGTTTTCCTCAGCATCGTCGCGGTCGTGATCTGGGGGACCACCGCCAGGGCAGCGGATACGGTGCCGCCGCAGCATCAGGAGACCGCGCAGAAGCAGGAAGATCCCAAGAAGGGAAATAAGATCCTCGACGTCGAGAGGGAGATCATGGTCAAAACGCTCGAGGAAGGCGTGTGCGACATGGGCCTGCTCATCACGCAGGAGTATTACTTCACCGACGCCGTCACGCAGTCGAAGGTCAAGACGCTGTTCAGCATCCCGCTCGGGTTTACAGAGACGTCATACGTCGCCACCTACGACGGCGTCGTGACCGCCGGGCTTGACTTCACGCGCATCCGCATCGATCTCGATATCATGGGAAAAACCGTCACCGTCCGGATGCCGAAGGCGGAGATCCAGAACGTGGACATCGATCCGAACAGCTTCGTGCTCTACTCGGAGAAAAACGGATTCGGAAACCCGCTTTCCATCTCGGACTACAACGGCTCCATCGTCGATCTCGAGAACAAGGCGCAGAAACGCGCGATCGAACGGGGCCTGCTCGAACAGGCGGATGAAAACGCCAGACACGTCGTGAGCAACTTCATCGGCGGTTTTCTCGATCTGACGAAATACGACATCCTCTGGGAAACGGAATAAGGAGGGAGCGGTATGGAAAACAAGCTGGTCAAGATCCTGATCTCGCTGCTGCTGGTCCTTTTGGCGGTGCTCTCCTGCTTCGTGGTTGCCAGGCTGTGCGACGATTCGGCGCTCAACCGCACGCTCCTCGATTCCATCGACGAAAAGACGGCGACGGTCATGAAGCTCACGTCCGCCTCCGCCGTCGCCTCTGCCGGCATCTCCGCGATCCCCGGCGACACCGCCACGCCGATCGCCGAGAAGCTGGCCGATCTGACCGGATATTTTCTGATCGTGCTGAGCGTTCTGTACACCGAAAAGGCGCTCCTGACCCTGCTCGGCGCCGCCGCGTTCAAGATCCTCGTGCCCGTGGCCTGCGCGGCGGGGATCGTCGGCGTCTGGTTCTGGGGCAGGGGAAAGCTGCTCGCGAGAAAGCTTGCGGTGTTCGCGCTGGCGATCGCCGTGGCCATCCCGGTGAGCCTCCTCGTCTCCGACGGGATCTACGACCGGTACTCCGTCAGGATCGACGAGACGCTCGCCTCCTCGGAAGAGCTGAACGAGGAGACCGCTCCGCTCGCCGAGGCGGACCGCGACGAGTCCATCATCGCGACGGTCCTCGGCAGGCTCTCCGAGACGGCGACGAGCCTCGCGAACAAGGCGGCCGCGCTCCTCAACCGCTACGTCGAATCCGTCGCGATCCTGATCGTGACGAGCTGCATTCTGCCGTGTCTCGGCCTGGTGGTCATCCTGTGGCTCACCAAGCTGCTCTTCGGCGTCGACGTGGTCTCCCGCGCGAGATCGGCCCGGCCCGGCATGAATCCGGGAGAACGTCCGCCCGAGCGTCCGGATCCTTCCGCGCGCCGCAGAGCGTAGGCGTATCTCCCCGCGCCGCCCGATGACGGCTGTGACCGGGAGGCGCGAAGAATTCACAGAAAATTTCGGGATCATTTCTTGTAAAACCGATCCCGCTGCGTTATGCTATCGGTATCTTCGGGGGACCTTTCACGATGTTCGGATACGTCAGACCGCTCACGGCGGAGCTCAGGGTTTCCGAGGCGGAGCGGTACCGCGCTCTCTACTGCGGACTGTGCCGCGCGATGGGACAGGCCACGGGCCAGCTCTCCCGCCTCACGCTGTCCTACGACTTCACCTTTTTCGCCGCGGTGCGGAGCATCCTCGAGGGCGCCGCGCTCTCGTTCGTCCCCATGCGGTGTCCCGCGCATCCCGTGCACCGGCGGCTGACCGTGGAGGCGCATCCCGTTCTGACGTTTTCCGCCGCCCTGTCCGCCGCGCTCGCCGACGCGAAGACCGACGACGATCTCGCGGACGAGCGCGGATTCCTCCGCCTCAAATCCGTCTGCGCGAAGCCCTTCACCGCCTCGATGTCCCGCCGCGCGGCAAAGCGCCTGCCCGACGGCACCGGTACGGAGATCGGGCGGCTTCTCGGCCGGCTCGCGGAAAAGGAGCGGGAGGGCTGCCCTTCGCTCGACGAGACGGCGTCCCTCTTCGGCGATCTGCTCGGCTATGTCTTTTCCCTCGGGCTTGACGGGGAACGGGCGGCTCTGGCCTGCCGGATCGGAGCGGCGACGGGAAAGTTCGTCTACCTCTGCGATGCGGCGGACGACCTCGCGGACGATGTGCGGCGCGGACGCTACAACCCGCTCGCCGCCGGATGGGGATCCCTCGCGCTGGAGGACGGACATCTCTCTCCGATCGTGAAGGAGAGCCTCGCGGCGTCAGCGCCCATCGGTCTCGAAGCGCTCGGGGCGGCGGCGGAGGAGCTCGATCCCGCGCATGTCTTTACCCCGATCGTCAAGAATATCATTTATCTCGGACTCCCGGCATCCCTCGGACGCACCCTCGACGGCCGCAAAGCGGAGGCTGCCCACGGGATGCCCGGAAAGGAACGGTTATGAAGGATCCCTATCAGGTGCTCGGCATTCCCCGCAGCGCCTCGGACGAGGAGGTCAAGCGGGCCTACCGCAGCCTCGCCCGGAAATGGCACCCCGACAATTACGCCGGATCGGCGCAGGCGGCGGGGTACGAGGAGATCATGAAGGAGATCAACGAAGCCTACGACGCGATCCAGAAGGAACGCGCGGGCGGCGGGCCCTCCTTCTCCGGCGGCGGCACGCAGTCCTCGTATTCGAGCTACACGTCGGCGGGCACGACCTCCTTTGAGCAGGTCCGCGAGCTCATCGCGCAGGGGAGATACGCGGACGCCAAGCTCATCATCGATTCCACCCCCCCGGCGGACCGCGGCGCGGAGTGGAACTACCTCATGGGCTGTCTCCTCTCCTACGCGGGCCAGTATTACGACGCGATGCGGTACATCGAGATCGCGTGCTACCTCGATCCGGCGAACGAGGAATACCGCGAGGCGAAAATGCGCATGCAGCGCCGCGGTGCGGACTACGGCAGCGTCTACCGCACGAATACCGGCGCGGGCGACTGCGATCTCTGCGGGACCTGCTCGACTTTGATCTGCTGCGACACCTGCTGCGAATGCATGGGCGGCGATCTCATCCGGTGCTGCTGAACCGAATCTCAACCATGGAGGCATCATGTCCGACAAAACCCTGACGCAGAAAATCGCGCTCTGCGGCGTGTTCGCCGCGCTTTGCCTCGTCTTCCTCTGGGTCGGCGGGATGACGCTCCTCGATCTCTCCATCCTCGTCGTCTGCTCCCTCATGACCATGCTCCTCGTGATCGAAGCCGGGGAGAAGATGGCGTGGATCTACGCGGCGGCGACCGGCGTGCTCGCGCTCCTTTTGCTGCCGTCGAAGCTCTACGCGATCGAATACATCCTCTTCGCCGCCGTTTACCCGATCATGAAGCTGCATTTCGAGCGGCTCCGCGCCCTCTTTGCGTGGCCCGTGAAGATCTCCTTTCTCGACTCGATGCTCCTTCTCTGCGTCGTGCTCGCCCAGCATGTCTTCATGGCCGGAGACGACTATTTCGCGCTGAACTGGATCACCGTCGGCATGGGGACCCTCTTCTTCATCCTCTACGACATCACGATGACCCTGTGCATCTCTCTGTACATCGTCAAACTGCGCAAAAAACTGGGCTTCGGACGCCGGAAGTAAGGGCAATCTCATAAAAAGTGCGCCGTTTCGTTGACAACGGCGCTTTTCTTATAGTATAATAATATAGATACAATAGGCGCAGGTTTGCCTGAGCCCGGAAACAGCCGCAGGAGGGCTGAAATGACACCTCGTAAATGGACCGCGTATGCCCTGGCGGCCGTGTTGACCGCACTCAGTTTCCTTGCCTGTTCGCAGGCGTCGGCGGGCAGTGCGCAGCCGACCGTCACCCTGACGGAGGACGTGCTGTCCGGCTACACGATCGTCCGCAGCGATCTGGCGGATGACGGACTTACCCGGTGCGCCATGGGCGTGCGCGAGGCGGCGGAGGAGGCCGGATACAAGCTGAAGCTCACGACCGACTTCTGGAAAGAGGGCGTCAAGAGCTTCGAGATCCTCGATACGGAGATCCTCGTCGGGGAGACCAACCGCCCGGAAACCGCGGAGTTCCTCGATTCCCTCGCCCCGTGGCAGTGGGGCTACGCGCTCGTCGGGACGAAGATCGTCATCGCCGGGCACGATCTCGAGGGCACGAAGGCCGCGGCGGACGCCTTCATCGAAAACATCATCGGACGCCGGCCGCTCTCCTTCTCCGACACGGACCGCTTTGTCTACGGCGACGTGCTCAGCGGGACCGGGCGGGTATACGGCGTCCTGATCTGCGACGCGGAGGAGACCGGGGACGCGCTCATGACCCGGGCGCTGTCTCTCATCGGGGAGCATGAGGACGCGGGGATCCTGATCCTGCGATCTCCCTGTGAGGAGGGGTCGGATGCGCCGGACGGATTTGCCGTCGGGGTCGACGTGAACGACGGCGTGCGCCGCATCCGCATCTTCTACCGGACGGCGGACTACACCTATTCTTCCGGCAGCGCGATCGGGCTTTTGAATTACACGAACCTCACGCCCGCCGAACGCGGTTCGCTGGTCTATACGGTCCTGCGGCACCGCGCGACGGGGGAGAAGATGGTCTGGGCAGCCGCCTCGCTGCCGCCGGACACCTCCGCGGCGACCAGGCTCCGCGTTGTCGAGGGGTTCCTCGGTCATACGGGCAGTCTCCCGGCGGTGATCGCGGGATTTGATCTCGGGCTCGACGGAAAGCATGTGACGACCGAAGAGGACTTCATGCGCTTCGGGTACGCGGCGGCGGTCCGGATCGCGGCGGAACGCGACGGGGAAGAGAACCCCGCCGTCTCCCTGTTCCTGCCCTACGAGGACCTCGCGGCATCCGCGGTATCGGCGGACGCGGACGGCGCGCTGTACGTCGGCGTGCAGAAGACGAAGAAATAACAAGGCAATTCACCACAACGGAGAAGAACGATATGCTCAAAAGTATGACGGCGTTCGGGCGCGCGAGGAAGCTCTCCTCGGACGGTGCGCTCGACATCACGGCGGAGCTGCGCTCCGTCAATTCCCGCTACCTCGACGTGACCGTGCGGATGTCGCGGCAGGTCGCGCACCTCGAGGACAAGGTCAAGGCGGCCCTCGCCGAAGCCGGGATCACGCGCGGCAAGGTGGAGGTCTACGTCGGGGTGGACGTTCTCGAGACGCGGGGGCTCGAAGTCCTCGTGGATCACGAGGCGGCGCGCTCCTACATCAAGGCGCTCGAAGACCTGCGCGACACGTTCGGCCTGAAGGACGACATCTCCGTGATGCGCGTCGCGGCGAACCGGGATCTCTTCACGACGAAGAAGCCCGAGGAGGACGACGAGCGCGACTGGGCCGAGAGCCGGGCCGTCCTCGCCGAAGCGATCGCCGGATTCGGGGAGATGCGGGCAAAGGAGGGTGAAAACCTTTGCGCGGACCTGCTCGGAAAGATCGAGACGCTCGAGGGCATGGCGGCAAAGGTCAAGGCGATGTCCGAGGCGGATATCGCGGGCTACCCGGCCAAGCTCGAGGCGCGCATCCGTCAGTTCCTCGCGGACTTTGACGCCGAGGCGTCCGAACAGCGCATCCTGACCGAGGCGGCGATCTTCGCGGACAAGGCGGCGATCGACGAGGAGCTCGTGCGGCTGGCGTCCCACTTCAAGGCATTCCGCGAGATCATCTCCTCCGACGAGGCGGCGGGCCGCAAGCTCGACTTCCTCGTGCAGGAGATCAACCGCGAGACCAACACCATCGGCTCTAAGGCCGGCAACGCACAGATCGCGCATCTCGTCGTCGACATGAAGACGGAGATCGAGAAGATCCGCGAGCAGATACAGAATCTGGAGTGAGCGATGAAATTCGTAAACGTAGGCTTCAACAACATGGTCAACGCCGAGCGGGTGATCGCGGTGATCGCCTCGGACTCCGCCCCGGCGAAGAGACTGATCCAGGACGCGAAGGACACGGGCCGCGCCATCGACTGCACCTCGGGGAGAAAGACCCGCAGCGTCGTCATCATGGACTCGGACCACATCGTCCTCTCGGCGATCCAGAACGAAACCATTTCCGGACGGCTGAACGGCGCGTCCGATGAAGAAACGGAAGGAGACGGCGGCGATGAGTGAACATCGGGACGCAATGGAGAGAACGGCGGGCATGGTGCTCGTGATTTCCGGCCCTTCCGGCAGCGGCAAGGGCACGGTGATCGAGATCCTGCGGGGACTTGCTCCGAATCTGGGGCTGTCGGTGTCCGCGACGACCCGGGCCATGCGCGAAGGCGAGGCGGAGGGTGTCAACTACTACTACAAGACCCGCGAACAGTTTGAAGAGCTCATCGCGGAAGGCGGCGTGCTCGAATACACGATCTACAACGGCAACTACTACGGCACGCTCAAGAGCGAGGCCGAGAGGATCCTCGACGCGGGGCAGGACCTCGTGCTCGAGATCGAGGTCGACGGCGCGGGCCAGATCAAGCGGCTCATGGGAGACCGCGCGACGACCGTCATGCTCATCGCGCCCTCCGCGGAGGAGCAGGAGAGACGCCTGCGCGGGCGCGGGACCGAGGATGACGACGTGATCGCCGCCCGGGTAAAGCGCGCGCGGGAGGAGATCAAGGAGGCGCCGAAATACGATTACGTGGCGGTGAACGAAACCGACCGCGCCGAGGAATGCGCCCGCGACATCCTCTCCATCATCCGCGCCGAGCACATGCGCTCCGACCGCATGATGACCTATATCCACGATTATTTCGACGACGACGAGATCTGAACGGATCGCGAAAAGAAAGGGAATTGCCATGGAAAACAACAACGAATCGGTACTGAAGAACAGCGAGACCGCGAGCTACAACCGCTACGCGCTGGTGGTGGCGTCGGCAAAGTGCGCCCGGATCATCACGGACGAATACACGAAGCAGAGAGAGGTCGCCGAGAAGATCGCGGCGTCCAGCAAGGATTCCGAGAAGAAGAGCTCCATCGCGAGCATGATCAAGAAGGAATACCGCGACGAAAAGGCCGTGAAGACCGCCATCACCGGTCTCTACAACGGCGATTTCAAGATCATCGAACCGGACGGCGAGGAGAAGTTCATCACCCGTCAGCAGCCCGACAACCTCGCGGAGGCCGGCGAGTTCCCGGACGAGGAAGAGCGCGAGGAGTCGATCGACAACTATGCCCTCGACGCGAATACCCCGCCGAAGAAGGCCGTCCCCGAACCGGCGGCGGACGCCGAATAATCCCCGAATCATCTCACGGCCCGAGCGGCGGAAAGGACACGCGCTGTCATGATTGCTGAGATCTACGTCCTCGACGTGCCATTTCACGCCGACCGGGCGTACACCTATTATATCCCTCCGACGCTCGAGGACAGCGTGGTCCCCGGCTCCGTGGCGGAAGTCCCGTTCGGACGGGGAAACCGCCGCATGACCGGCATCGTGACCGCGGTCCGCGAAGGCGAGGCCCCCGAGGGCTCCAAGCCCGTCGCGGCGGTCGTGGGGGACGGTCCCATCCTCGACGGAGAACTGCTCGGCCTGTGCCTTTTCCTGAAGGAATACACGCTCTCGACCTTCGGCGACGCGCTGCGGACGGTCGTTCCGCCGAACGCCATGTCGAAGATCGTGACCTATTACCGCGTCGCACCGGAAGGCGAACGGACGAAGGGTGCCATGCAGTCCCTGAAAGCCGCGGTCGGCGAGCGGGGACGGCTGGTGTGGTCGCTCATCGAGCACCGTCAGCGGTTCACGCGGCAGGCCGTGCAGGCCGAGGTGGATTTCGACTGTACGAAGACGTTATCCGCCATGCTCGGCCTCGGCCTCATCGAAAAAGTCACCGAGGTGAAGCGGCAGAGCGCGGGCCTGATCCGGCGGACCTATTCGCCCTCCTCGGAGCTTGCGGCCGACGGGGGCTGGGACGCCGCGTTCGCCGGGATCACCGGGCGGAATCAGCGAAAGCTGCTCGAAGCGCTGCGCCGCGCCGTCGATGAAGGCGGCAGCCGGGAAGAGAGCGCGCTCTTTGAAGCGGCGGGACTCGCGCAGGCCGCCGGTCACAACGCGGCGAAAGCCCTCGCGGAAAAGGGGCTTCTCGTCGCGGCGGAGGAGACCGATTACCGCAATCCCTTCACCGTCGAATCCCTCCTCGCCGAAGCGGAAACGGCGGAACCCGCGCCGAAGCCCGTTCTCACCCGGGAGCAGGAGGACGCATACCGCCGGATCGAGGAGCTCCTCACGGGCGGCAAACCCGCGGCGGCGCTGCTACACGGCGTGACGGGATCGGGCAAGACCAACGTCATCCTCGCCGCGATCGATAAGGTCCTCGAGGACGGGCGCGGCGCGATCATGCTCGTGCCGGAGATCGCCCTGACGCCGCAGACCGTGGGGATCTTCCTGCGGCGGTACGGCGACCGGATCGCGGTGATCCACTCGGGCCTCTCCGCGGGAGAACGCTTCGACGCGTGGCGGCGCATCCGCGAAGGACTCGCCGACGTCGTGATCGGGACCCGGTCCGCGGTCTTTGCCCCGCTTGCGAACATCGGCTTGATCGTGATCGACGAGGAGCAGGAATACACCTACAAATCGGACGCCGATCCGAAGTACCACGCCCATGACATCGCCCGCTGGCGGTGCCGGGAGCATAACGCGGTGATGCTCTTGTCCTCGGCGACGCCCTCTGTGGCGAGCTATTACAAGGCGAAGACGGGCGTCTACCGCCTCGTGGAGCTGAAGGAGCGGTACAACGGCGCGGCCCTGCCGAAGGTCGAGATTTACGACATGCGCGGGGAAACGGCGCGGGGAAATCTTTCCCCCGTCGGCGCGCGGCTGGCGGAAAAGCTGCGCGAGGACAAGGCGGCGGGGCATCAGGCGATCCTCTTCCTCAACCGCCGCGGATACAACAATTACGTCGCCTGCAAGTCCTGCGGCAAGAGCATCAAATGCCCGAACTGCTCGGTGACGCTGACCTACCATGCGCTCCGCTCCCGCCTCTCCCGGATCGATAAAACCGACGAGGGATACGAGGAGAACCGGCGCGAAAACGGCATGCTCGTCTGCCATCTCTGCGGGCACCGCGAAAAGGTCCCGGAGAAATGCCCGGCCTGCGGACACGAGCACTTCCTGTTCATGGGCGCGGGGACGCAGAAGGCCGAGGACGACGTCGCGGCGATGTTCCCCGATCTCACCGTTCTGCGCATGGACTACGACACCACCCAGTCGAAATTCTCGCATGAAGAGATCCTCGCGAAGTTCCGGCGCGGGGAGGCGGATGTGCTGCTCGGCACGCAGATGGTGACGAAGGGCCACGATTTCCCGCGGGTCGCGACGGTCGGCGTCCTGAACGCGGACGGCTCGCTCACAGTGGACGATTACCGGGCCTCGGAGCGCACCTTTGCGATGCTGACGCAGGTGATCGGCCGTGCCGGACGCGCGGATGTGCCGGGGACCGCCGTCATCCAGACGTACGATCCCGACAGCGAGGTCATCCGGCTCGCGGCGGAACAGAACTACGAGAAGTTTTACGAGGGCGAGATCAAGCTGCGCAAGGCGCTCACCTTCCCGCCCTTCTGCGATATCGCGGTCATCACGCTGTCCGGCGAGGACGAGGGGTATCTCGGCCTTGTCACGACGCGGATGTACGAGCGCGTGATCGAGCTGACCCGGCTCGACTTCCGCGACGTCCCGCTCATGCTCTACGGTCCCTTCGAGGCACCGATCTACCGGGTCCAGAACACCTGCCGGATGCGGCTCGTGCTCAAATGCAGACTGACGAAGCGCACGCGCGCCTTCCTCGCGGAGCTCATGACGGAGTTCGGCAAGGCCGGGCCCTCCCGCTTCACCGGCGGCATGGTGCAGACCCGGTCCGCCCGGCGCGTCACCGTCTCGGTCGATCTCAACCCGAGTACCGTTTAACGATTTGATTGATAAAGAGGTGTCAAAATGGCCATCCTGAATATTGTGAAAGAAGGCGATCCGCTGCTCCGCAAGAAGTGCCGGCCCGTCACGGAAGTCACCCCGCGCATCCTCACGCTCCTCGACGACATGAAGGAGACCCTGATCGAGGCGAACGGGGCGGGACTTGCCGCGCCGCAGGTCGGGATTCTGCGCCGCATCGCACTCGTGGACCTCGGCGAGGAGATCGTCGAGCTCATCAACCCGGAGATCGTCGAGACGGAGGGCGAGCAGGAGGAGGTCGAAGGCTGCCTCTCCGTTCCGGATGTCTGGGGGATCACGAAGCGCCCCGCGTGGGTGAAGGTGAAGGCCATGAACCGCAGCGGCGAGGAGTTTGAGGTCGAGGGAGAGGGGCTGAACGCCCGCTGCCTCTGTCATGAGATCGACCATCTCGACGGGCATCTCTTCACGGACAACGTGGTCCACATCCTCTCGCCCGAAGAGGTCGAGGAACTGATGGGCGGGGACGACGAATGAAAATCCTCTTTATGGGCACGCCCGAGCTCGCGGCCGTCACCCTCGCGGCGATCGACGAAAAGGAAGGCGTCGAGATCGTCGGCGCCGTCACCCGTCCCGACAAGCCGAAGGGAAGGGGGATGAAGATGCTCGCCTCCCCGGTGAAGGAATACGCCGAGGCGCACGGCATCCCGGTGTTCCAGCCGAAAACCCTGCGGGGTGGCGCGTTCGACGAAGAACTCGGCGCGCTCGATCCCGACCTGATCGTCGTGGCGGCGTACGGGAACATCCTGCCGCACGAGGTGCTCGCCTATCCGAAATACGGCTGCGTCAACGCGCACGGCTCGCTCCTTCCGAAGTACCGCGGCGCGTCCCCGATCCAGCGGGCGATCCTCGACGGCGAGCGCGAGACCGGCATCACCGCGATGTTCATGGACGACGGACTCGACACGGGCGACATCATCGAAAAATACCCCTGTCCGATCCTCGAGACGGACGACTGCGGCACCCTCACCGAACGGCTCGCGAAGCTGGCGGGCGAGGCGATGTGCGACGTGATCGACCGGATCGAAGCCGGGACCGTGACGCGCACGCCCCAGCCGGAGGAAGGCGCATCCTACGCCGCCAAGATCGAAAAGGAAGACACGGTCCTCGATTTCAGGGGAAACGCACGGGATCTCTCGAACCGCATCCGCGCGCTCCATCCGGCGCCCTGTGCCGTGACGACCCTGCCGGACGGCTCGCTGCTCAAGATCACGGCGGCCAAAGCCGTGGACTGCGATGCCGATGCGGAGCCCGGAACGATCCTCGCGGCGGACGGCAGAGGAGCGGGCGGGATCACCGTCCGGTGCGGAGAGGGCGCGCTCCTCGTGACGGGGCTCATCCCCGCCGGAAAAAAGAACATGACTGCCGGGGATTTCGTGCGCGGAAGACGCGTATCGCCCGGCGAGCGCTGGGGGAGCTGATCCCCCGGAGAGG
Source organism: Clostridia bacterium (assembly GCA_017540285.1). Lineage (GTDB taxonomy): Bacteria > Bacillota > Clostridia > Oscillospirales > CAG-272 > UMGS1696. The sequence goes on from JAFYBI010000506.1 coordinate 12,615, forward strand.
AGGCTCATCCTTGTATTATAACGGCGTTGATCTTTCTTATCTCGTATTCGTGATCCCGCCGCTGATCTTCGCGCTCTGGGCGCAGTTCCGCGTGAAGTCGGCCTTTTCGAAGTATTCGAAGGTGCCGTCCGAGCGCGGCATGACCGGAGCCGACGCGGCGCGGATGGTTTTGCACGCCAACGGCATCAGCGACGTGCGCATCGAACGGGTCTCCGGCGAGCTCACGGACCACTACGATCCGAAGGCGAACGTCATCCGGCTCTCGAACAGCACCTATGACGCCCAAACGGCTGCGGCGGTCGGCGTCGCGGCGCATGAGGCGGGTCACGCGGCCCAGTACGCCTCCCGGTATCTCCCGATCCGGATCCGCGCGTCGATCATCCCCGTGACGAACATCGGCTCGAATCTGGCGTTCCCGATCGTGCTGCTCGGACTCCTCTTCTCCCTCCAGCCGCTTCTCTATATCGGCGTCGCGTTCTTCGGGCTGGCGGTGTTCTTCCAGCTCGTGACCCTTCCGGTGGAGCTCAACGCGAGCCGCCGCGCGCTTGACTGTCTGGCAAACTCCGGCCTGTCCGACGAATCGGTGAAGGCGGCGAAGAAGGTCCTGACCGCCGCGGCCCTGACCTATGTGGCGGCGCTCGCGACGGCGATCGGCAACTTCCTGCGCCTGCTCTCCCTCGCGAACCGCGGCAGACGGCGGTGAACGGACCGATGGCACATCAGGATCGGAACAAAGCGACCGCGCGGACGCTGGCGATGAAATCCCTCCTCGCGCTCGAGCGGGACGGGCGCTGGTCCAACCTCGAAGTCGACGCGCAGCTGAGAGGGATCGATCTCGATCCCGCGGACCGCGCGCTCTATACCCGCCTCGTCTACGGGGTGACGGAGCGCCGGCTCACGCTGGACTGGATCATCGGGCAGTATGCCTCCCGCGGCGCGGATGCGCTGGACATGGACGTGCGGTGCGCCCTGCGGATGGGGCTTTACCAGCTTTTGTGGACGGACCGGATCCCGGAGCACGCGGCGGTCGACGAATCGGTGCGTCTCGTCCCGCGCGGCAAGGCCGGTTATGTCAACGCGGTACTCCGCGCGTTTCTCCGGGCGGGGAAGCGGATCGACTGGCCCGGCGAGAGCGACGGACTTGCCTGCTGCGCCGTCCGGTATTCGGTCCCGGAGCCGCTCTGCGCGATCTACCGGGATGCGCTCGGCGATCCCGGCGAACTCGGCGATCTGCTCGGAGCCCTGAACCGCGAGCCGCACGTAGGACTGCGCGTCAACACCCTGCGGCTCACACCGGAGGAAGCGGCGGCGCGCACGGGCGGTCAAGTATCGAAAAGTGCGCCGGACCTTGTTCTCCTCGATTCCCTGACGTCCGACGCGCGCGCGGGGATTGCCGAAGGGCTGTGGTTCGTGCAGGACGAGGCGTCCCGGATCGTCTCGGCGGCGGTCGGCGCCAAGCCCGGCGAGCGGGTGATCGACACCTGCGCATGCCCCGGCGGCAAGAGCTTTTCGATGGCGCTCGACATGCACAACGAAGGCGAGATCTTCTCCTTCGATCTGCACGCGAACAAGCTCTCCCTGATCGAAAAAGGCGCGGCGAAGCTCGGCCTGACCGTCATCCGGACGGCGGCGAGGGACGCGCGTGAGCCGGATCCCGCTCTCGTCGGCACGGCGGACCAGGTCCTCTGCGACGCACCGTGCTCCGGGCTCGGCGTCATCGCGAAAAAGCCGGACATTCGGTATAAGGACCCCGTGTCCATCGAACGGCTTCCCGGGATCCAACGGGAGATCCTCACCGGCGCGTCCCGGTATGTGAAGCCCGGCGGCGTCCTCGTCTATTCGACCTGCACGCTCAACCGCGCGGAGAACGAGGAGACGGCGTCCGCCTTTCTCGCGGCCAACCCGGCTTTCGAGCCGGAAGAGAGCCGCGTGTTCTGGCCGCACCGCGACGGCTGCGACGGATTCTTCATGGCGAAAATGAGAAGGAAAACGGAATGACGAACAACCAACCCGACGCGGTCCGCGCGGACTTTATGTCGATGATGCCGGAGGAGCTCGGCGAATACGTC
>JAFYBI010000042.1 GCA_017540285.1 Clostridia bacterium
CACGGTGCGGGTCCGGCAGTCCGCGCTCGGCGGATCCGCGTCGGGATCGCTCTGCCGTTCGGCGGGCGCGGTCTCGGACGGCTTCGCTTCCTCGGCGGGGCGCTCCTCCGTCTCCGTCCGGGGGCTCTCGCCCGTGCCGCGCAGAAGATCCCAGAGCGCGCGGTAGGAGAGCGGCAGCGCGCAGACGCTCACCCGTTCGGTGTCGGCAGCCGCCCCTTCGGCGAACACGACGCACCGGACGTCCGCCGGATATGCCTTCGCGCCGGAAGCCTCGTCGAGGAGGCAGAGATCCCCCGCCGCGAGGTCCTCCGGCGCGCATTCCGGGATGCCGGCAAGCCGGATGAGGCCGCGGACCTGTCCGGCGAGGGACGGATCGCTGATTTGGATCAGTACGCGCACGGCGGCTCCTTTCCGCCGGGTCCCCCCGGCTTTCGGAATGTTGCTGCTGTTATCTTACCACACCCCTCAGCCAATGTCAAGACCATGGAGGTACTCATGAGCAATTCGGCAGTTCCCGCCTTCGATCCGGACGACCGCGCCGTCACGGCCTGCTTTACCGGGCACCGACGCCTGCCGGAAGACCGCCTTGACCGGATCACCGAGAAAACGCTGCACGTGATCGACGTCCTCATCGGCGCGGGATACCGGAATTTTCTCTGCGGCGGCGCGCTGGGCTTCGACACGCTCGCGGAGCGGTGCGTCCTGGAGCGGAAGCGGACGTCCCCCGGCATCCGGCTGATCCTCGCGCTCCCCTGCCGCGACCAGACCGAACGCTGGTCCCGCCTGCCCGGGGAACAGGCGCGCGGCGCTCTCCGCGAATACCAGCGGATCAAGGGGCTCGCCGACGAGGTGATCTACCTGCGGGATTTCTACACGGAGGGGTGCATGAGGGAGCGGAATCAGTACATGGTGGACCGTTCGTCCTTCCTCGTGGCGTTTTACAACGAGAGATCCCGCGGACGCAGCGGCTCGGGGCAGACGTACCGCCTGGCAAAGGAAGCGCGGCTGAAGATCTACAACGTCTTCGACGCGCTGGGAATGCGGAACGAAACCTGAACGGAAGGGAGGATCGGCAATGTTTGTGCGCGACGGCATCCTGACGCGCCCGGAGGCGCTGACGAAATTTCCCGGCGTCCTGGCGGGGTTTTCTTCCCGCGCGGGCGGGGTGAGCACGCTGCCGCACACGGCGTCGCTCAATCTCGCGGACGGCCTCGGCGACGATCCCGAAACCGTCCGGAAAAACAAGGAGATCTTCGCCCGGGCGGTCTCCGCGGGGATGTACGGCGGCAGCGCAACGGTCGCCGCGCATCAGATCCACTCGGCGCGGGTGCGGATCCTCACCCGGGAAAATGCCGGAGAGGGCTTTGACCGGGCGGCGGGCGAGGACTGCGACGGATTCGTGACCGTAGAGCCGGGTGTGATGCCGGTCATCCGCACGGCGGACTGCGCCCCGATCCTCTTCGCGGGACTGCGGGAAGACGGCGTCCCTATCGTCGCGGCGGTCCACGCGGGCTGGCGCGGCACGGTCTCGGGGATCGCGGCCGAAGCGGTGCGCGTGATGGAATCCCTCGGCTGCGAGCCATCGGGCATCCGGGCGGCGATCGGACCGCGGATCGGGTTCTGCTGCTACGAGGTCGGGGAGGATTTTGCCGAGGCGGTGCGGCAGGCGCGCGGGAGC
>JAFYBI010000043.1 GCA_017540285.1 Clostridia bacterium
GGGATGCGATGACGCGGGCGGCGGAACGGTATGGAGCGGAACGAACCTTCTTCCTCGTCGGCGGCTCGACCGTCGGGATCCTCGCCTCCGTCACGGCGGTATGCCGTGCGTCGAAGAAGGAGCGCCCTTCCCTGCTGATGGCCCGCAGCTGCCACAAATCGGTCTGGCACGCCGCGATGCTCAACCGGGCGGATCTGCGGTTCGTGCAGCCGGACGCGCATCCCCTCGGCTTCTGCCTCGACGTGAAGCCGGAGGCGATCGCACGCGCGATCCGGGACGGCGGCGCGCCGGATGGGGTGATCCTGACCTCCCCGACGTACGACGGCGTCGTCAGCGATGTCGCCGGGATCGCCGAGATCTGTCACCGCGCGGGCGTCCCGCTGATCGTCGATGCGGCACACGGAGCGCACCTCGGGTTCCTCGATCCCGCGGTGCCCTCTCCCGTATCCTGCGGCGCGGACTGGACGGTCATGAGCCTGCACAAGACCCTGCCCTCGCTCACGCAGACGGGACTTCTGCACGTCCGGGGGCCGCTTGCCGATCCGGCGCTCGCAGAGGAGTGCCTCGGCTGCTTTGAGACGTCGAGCCCGTCGTATCCCCTCATGGCGTCGATCGACGGATGCGTCGGCGCGATGGGGGATCCCATGCTCTTTGCGAACTGGCGGGACCGGATCGCGGAGCTTCGCGCGGCGGCGGGGGATCTCTTCCTCAGGCCGTCCGGCGTTTTCGCGTATGACGAGAGCAAGCTGCTCCTCGCCGTCGAAGGGATGAGCGGTCCGGAGACGGCGGCGATCCTGCGCGGGGAATACGGCATCGAGCCGGAGATGGTCTCGCCGGAATATCTTCTTCTCATGACGGGCGCGGGGATCGGCCGGCGTCACGTCGACGCGCTGCTGCCCTTTCTCAAGCGGTTCCGGGGCCGGGGCGTGCGTTTCGGCGCGCATGCCGTCGGACCGCACAAGCTCCCGCCGGTCCGGATGCCGATGGACGAGGCGATCCGGCGGGAAACGGAAGACGTCGCTCTGGAAGACGCCGAAGGACGGATCGCGGCGACGATCTTGACGGTCTATCCGCCGGGAATCCCGCTCGTCGTGCCGGGGGAGGAAATCAGCCGCGCGGTGATCGACGCGGTCCGGGACAATCCCGCGGGCGGCGGTCGGGTACTGACCTCGCGCGGGACGTTTGACGGGACGGTGACGGTCTGCGCGGAAACGGAGGAGCCGACATGAAGAAACAGACGAAAAAGCCGGCCCTCGACACGCTGATCGCGGAGGCGGTGCGGGCGTCGGTCCTCAACGAAAGCGGGCGGGACAAGGACGAGGCAAAATCCGAGGGCGACGCGGTCCTCGACGCCGTGTGGACCCTGTACAATCCCTGCGAAATCGAAGGACGGGCGGAGAAATTCGAGACGACGGTCAAGGCGGAATCGAAGCGGGAGCGCGGGATGCCGCCCGTGCCGCCGCGGAAGAAGTTCTTTACGGCACATGCGCATCCGGACGAGCCGCTCGACGTCTCCCCGGACGATCTTCTGAAATACCATGCGCTCGATCTCGAACACGGCGCGGGGATCCATTATCTCGTCGACGGATTCGAAACGAAGAAACTGGAATAGACGCGAAAAGAGCTGCCCTTTAGAGACAGCTCTTTCTGTTTGGTTCGGGGATCCGAAGAAACCATCAGTCGAGGATGCCGTGCTCCATCGCCGGGTTCATCGGCGGCTGGCGCTCGAAGCGGGATTCGATCGGGACCTCGTGTCCTTCTCTGCCGGACTTCGCGAAGCCCTCCATGATCTCAAGGACGTGGAAGGTCTGGCTGCAGTTGGCGCGGAACGGACGTCCGGTCTGGAGCGCCTTCGCCATGTCGGCAAGACCGAGCGCGCGGCTGTTGTCCGGATAGTCGAACATGAGATCGATGTCCTTCATGCCTTCGCCGGGCTTGAAGAGCTTGACCGGGCCGCCGAAGCCGTTCGGGTCGGGTACGTAGAGCGTGCCCTCGGAGCCGTAGACCTCGAGACGCGCCTGTCCGGGATAGAAGACGTCGAAGGTCGTGTAGAGCGTGCCGATCGCGCCGTTCACAAAGCGCATGTTGCCGGCGTACAAGGTGGGCACGTCGACCTTGATGATCTCGCCGTTGTGCGGCTGGCTGGTGATGAGGCGCTCCGGGAACGTCGTGCGGGTCATGGCGGAGACCGCTTCCACATTGCCGCAGAGATTGACGAGGGCGGTCAGATAGTACGGACCCATATCGAACATGGGGCCGCCGCCGTACTTGTAGTAGAATTCCGGATCCGGATGCCAGGTCTCGTGGCCGTGGCAGATCATGAAGCCCGCGCAGCCGACGAGGTCGCCGATCACGCCGTCGTCGATGAGCTTGCGGCAGGTCTGGATGCCCGCGCCGAGGAAGGTATCCGGTGCGCCGCCGAGCATCAGGCCCTTTTCCTTCGCAAGCGCCATGATCTCCTTGCCCTCCTCGAGAGAAGCGGCGAGCGGCTTTTCGGAATAGACGTGCTTGCCGGCTTTGAGCGCGGCCATCGTCACGCCGTAGTGCTCATAGGGGCGGGTGATGTTGAGGACGATATCGACCTCGGGATCCGCGAAGAGCTCGTACATATCCTTGTAGAGCTTCGGGATGTTGTAGTTCTTCACCGCGCGCTCCGCTCTCTCGGGGATGAGGTCGCAGACGCCGATGATCTCGATTTCCTTGAATCTCTTGGTGATGTTTTCGAGGTAGATGCCGCTGATCGCGCCGCATCCCACGAATCCGATCTTGACAGTTGCCATCATATCCTCCTGTTTAATACATCTTCGCGTTGTTGAGGAAGCGGTCGGGGGTGAGTCCCTTGTCGAGGACGACCTGTCTGCCTTCCGCCGCCCAGAGCATGCCGCGCTTCATCATGATCTCCGCGTTCGGAGACTTGTCAAAGACGTCGTCATGGTGACCGAGAGAGGTGTAGAACACCCGGCCGAGCCCCCAGAACTTCGTCCAGGCCACGGGCATGTCGACAGGCTTGTTAGAGGCGTGATAATAGGTCACCAGCGGGAAGCGGGTCGTTGCGAGCACCTCGATGGAGGGGTCCACGTGGAGGTAGTAGTGCTCGGAGCAGACCTTGAAGTCCTCCAGCCC
>JAFYBI010000507.1 GCA_017540285.1 Clostridia bacterium
CTCAATGTTACGGCTGACATAAGCGAGAATTCCCAAAGGGGATTCTCGGGGGTGGGATGGCCCGTGTCATGTTTGGATATATGACATTCCCACCCCGTCGTTCGCACTCTACGGAGAGCGATCAAAACCCATGAAGACAGCTTTATAGAAGGAATATAGTATTACAGTACGATCACCCGGATGATGCCCTCCATCGACTCGATCCCGGCGACGATTTCGGGGGTGATTTCCGCGTAGGTGTCCACGAGGCCCACGGCGTATTCACCGCGCGAACGGTCCGCGAGGTTTTCGATGTTGATGCTTCTCTCGGCGAGGGTGCTGGAAATATGGGAGATCATATTCGGGATGTTCTTGTGCAGGATCACGAGGCGTCCGGCGTCGGTGCGGGGCATATCCACGGCGGGATAGTTCACGCTGTTGCGGATCGTGCCGTTTTCCAGATAATCCTTCAGTTCGTCGGCCGCCATCGCCGCGCAGTTCTCCTCGGATTCCTCCGTGGACGCGCCGAGGTGGGGGATCGTCACGATGCCGGGGACGTTCACGGTCTCCTCGGTGGGGAAGTCGGTCACATAGGCCGCCACCTTGCCGGAAGCGAGAGCCGCTTTCAGATCCGCCGCCACGACGAGATCCGCCCGGGAGAGGTTGACGATGCGGACGCCGTCCTTCATCTTCGCGATGTTTTCGGCGCAGATCATGCCCTTCGTCTCGGCAGTTGCCGGGACGTGCAGGGTGATGTAATCGCTTTCCGCGTAGATTTCGTCATAGGTCGCCGCGTGCTTCACGGAGCTGGAAAGCCCCCATGCCGCATCCACCGTCAGATAGGGGTCGCAGCCCACGACGGTCATGCCGAGGTTCTTCGCGGTGTTGGCCACGAGTCCGCCGATGGCGCCGAGTCCGATGACGCCGAGGGTCTTGCCCTTGAGTTCGACCCCGCCGAATTTGCTCTTGCCGGCTTCCACGGCTTTGGCGACGCCTTCGGGAGCTCCGTTCAGGGTGTTCGCCCATTCCACGCCCCCGATGATGTTCCGGGAAGCGAGGAGCAGGGAGGCGATCGCCAGTTCCTTCACGCCGTTCGCGTTTGCGCCGGGGGTGTTGAAGACCACGATCCCGGCCTCCGCGCACCGGTCGAGGGGGATGTTGTTCACGCCGGCTCCGCAGCGCGCGATGGCCTTGAGTTCGGGATTGAACACGGTGTCGTGCATCGCGGCGGACCGCACGAGGATCCCGTCCGGGGCTTCGGCTTCGGCGGATACGGCGTACTCTGCGGGATCGAAACGGCTGATGCCCGCTTTGGCGATTTTATTGAGCAGCTTGATGTTCTTCATCGGTCATTCTCCCTTCGGATTCTCGGCGGCGAATTTCTTCATGAAAGCGACGAGGGCTTCGACACCTTCGTAGGGCATCGCGTTGTAGATCGACGCGCGCATGCCTCCCACGGAGCGGTGGCCCTTCAGGTTCTTGAGCCCGGCAGCCGCGGCTTCGGAGGCGAACTTCTTGTCGAGATCCGCGTTTCCGGTGACGAAGGTGACGTTCATCATGGAGCGGCTCGCCTTTTCGACCGGAGCGATATAATAATCCTGAGAATCGAGATAGTCGTAGAGGAGCGCGGCTTTCTTCTGATTGCGCATCTTCATTTCCCCGAGGCCGCCGATGGAGAGCAGCCATTCGTACACGAGCCCGGCCATGTAGATCGCGTAGCAGGGCGGGGTGTTGTACATGGATCCGTTGTCGGCCATCAGCTTCCAGTCGAGCATGGAAGGCGTGGCGGGATTGGTCCATCCAAGCAGGTC
>JAFYBI010000044.1 GCA_017540285.1 Clostridia bacterium
CTCCCCGCACGTGAGGTGCGGAATCATTTAATCCGCAAGCGCAGCCGCGCAGACAGAACGTGCGGCCGTTCTCCGCGGGCTTGCGCAGTGAGCCCGCCTTTTGTCTCCAGGCACCGCCCGGCGCAAGCGCAGCCGCGCAGACAGAAGAGCATAACAATAGCGCGCGTCACGGGGAAAAGACGCGCGCTTTCTGCTATTCAGTTCAGTCTCCCGATTTTTCGATACCGCTCGTACCGCGTCGCGAGAAGACGCGAAATGTGCACCTTGTCGATCTCTTTCAGCGATGCCGCCAGCCTCTTCTTGAGCTCCTTCGCGATCTCCTCGGGCGTTCTGTCCCCTTCCGGGAGGATCTCGTCCGCGATCCCGAGCCGATAGAGATCCGCAGACGTCAGACCCAGCACCTCGGCGGCGTCCGGCGCGCGGTTCGCATCCTTCCAGAGGATCGTCGCGCAGCCCTCCGGCGAGACCACCGAATAGACCGCGTTCTCAAACATGATCATTCTGTCCGAGACCGACAGCGCGAGCGCGCCGCCCGATCCGCCCTCGCCCGTCACCACCGTGAGGATCGGGACCTCGAGCGCGGCCATTTCCCACAGATTCTGCGCGATGGCCTGCCCCTGCCCGCGCTCCTCGGCGGTGATGCCGCAGTATGCGCCGGGGGACCCGACGAAGCAGATCACCGGCCTGCCGAACTTCTCCGCCTGCTTCATCAGACGCAGCGCCTTCCGGTAGCCTTCGGGGGACGGACAGCCGAAATTGCGCTTCATGCGCTCCTCCAGCGATTCGCCGCGGTGCATCGCGATGACGGTCACCGGACGTTTGTCCAGATAACCCACGCCGCCCACGATCGCCCCGTCGTCGCCGAAGGAACGGTCGCCGTGCAGCTCGATGAAATCGTCGATGATCTCCTTGATGTAAAAGCTGCCCATTGCGCGGTCGGACGCACGGGCCGCGAGGACCTTGTCGTATGCGCTCATGCTTACCTCCCGCTCTTTCCGCCGCTGCGGCGATCTGCCGGCCTTTCGCGCGCCGTGTTCAGGTCAATGAGGGTCGAAACCGTTTCCTTCATCTTCTTGCGCCCGATGATCATGTCCGCAAAGCCGTGCTCCAGCTGGAATTCCGCCCGCTGAAAGCCCTCGGGCAGGGTCTGGCCCGTCGTCTGCTCGATGACGCGCTGGCCCGCGAAGCCGATGAGGGCCCCGGGTTCCGCCGCGATGACGTCGCCCTCCATCGCGAAGCTCGCCGTCACGCCGCCCGTCGTCGGATCGGTCAGGATGACCATGTAGAAGAGCCCGGCGTTGCTGTGCCAGCGGCAGGCCGCGCTGATCTTCGCCATCTGCATCAGGGAGAGCACGCCCTCCTGCATCCGCGCGCCGCCGGAGCACGTAAAGCCGATGACGGGAAGGTCGTTCTCCGTCGCATATTCAAAGACGCGGGTGATCTTCTCGCCCACGACCGTGCCCATGCTGCCCATCATGAAGCCGGCGTCCATAACAAAAAACGCGCATCTGCGCCTGCCGATCTTCCCGTACCCGGTGACGACCGCGTCGCGCTCCCCGCTCGCCTCCCGCGCCTTTTCGAGCTTTTCCCCGTAATCGGGGAAGGAGAGGGGATTGCCGCCCGCCATCGCCGGATCGAGCTCGCGGAAGGAGCCCTCGTCGACGGTGAGCCGGATGCGCTCGCGCGCGCTCATCCGGAAATAGCCGCCGCAGCCCGGACAGATCCACCAGTTGTCCTTCAGGACCTCCTCCGGCGTCTCCCGCCCGCATTTTTTGCACCTGTGCATGATCCGTTCCATGTCCATACCTGCTGATGTACGATTTATTCCTGTTCCTTCAGGGCGAAGGAAAATTCCGCCGTCACCGCGACCTCGCCCCCGACCCGTCCGACGCCCTTGGCGAACCAGAAGGGCTTCATGACGCGGGTGATCTCGCATTCGGTCTCGAAGAGATCGCCGGGCTCGACCGGACGCTTGAAGCGCACCTTGTCCAGACCCGCGTAGAAGGGCAGGATGCCCTCCTTCATCTCGTTTTCGAGACAGACGCACGCGGACTGCGCCATGATCTCGCAGAGAATGACCCCCGGGACGACCGGATGACCCGGAAAATGCCCGTCGAGGAAGAATTCCGTTCCCCGGACGAGGTATTTCCCCCGCGCGTGACCGTTTTCGTCGAGGGCGACCTCGTCGAGAAGAAGCATCGAATCCCGGTGGGGAAGGAGCCGTTCGATTTCCTGTCTGTTCATAAAAACCTCCGATCTTGTCAGCCGCGGTACAGCCGGAGCGCGATCACGCTGTTGTGGCCGCCGAAGCCGAGGGAAGAGGACAGCGCGAGCGTCAGATCCGCCCGGCGCGCTTCGTTCGGGGTGTAGTCGAGATCGCATTCCGGATCCGGCACCTCGTAGTGGATCGTCGGGGGGATCAGCCCCTCGTTCAGCGCAAAGACCGCGGCAATGGCCTCCACCGCACCCGCCGCGCCGAGCATGTGGGCGGTCATGGACTTGGTGGAGCTGATGTGCACGCGGGCCGCATCCTCGCCGAACGCGCGCTTGATCGCGTGGGTCTCCGTCACGTCGTTGAGAGGCGTGCCGGTGCCGTGCGCGTTGATGTAGACCCTGTCCGCCTCCGCGGCGTCGTAGCCCGCCTCCTTCAGAGCGAGGGAAAACGCCCGTCCGGACGCCTCCGCCTCGGGATCCGGCGCGGTGATGTGATGCGCGTCGCAGGTCGAGCCGTAGCCGACGATCTCCGCATAGATCTTCGCCCCGCGGGCCTTCGCGTGATCGAGCGATTCGAGCACCAGCGCGCCCGCACCCTCGCCCATCACGAAGCCGGCGCGCTCCCCATCGAAGGGGATGGACGCGCGGTCCGGATTTGCGGAGGTCGAGAGGGCGGTCATGTTCGAGAAGCCCGCGACGGCGAGGGGATGGAGCGTTGCCTCCGCGCCGCCCGCGATGACCGCCGACGCATACCCGTGACGGATCGCGCGGAAGGCCTCGCCGATCGCACCGGTCCCGGTCGCACAGGCCGTCGTGATGCAGATGCAGGGACCTTTCGCGCCGAAGCGGATCGCGATCTGTCCGGCGGCGATGTTCCCGATCATTTTCGGGATGAACATCGGGGACACGCGGGAGGGGCCGCGGGAGAGCAGGGTGTTGTGCTCGTCGACGAAGGTCTCGAAGCCGCCGATCCCGGAGCCGTAATAGACGCCGAACTCCTCCGGCGCGACGGACCCGGCGATCCCGGACATCTCCGCGGCCTCGCATGCCGACACGATGGCGTAGCGGGTGAAGAGGTCCGTCTTCTTGACCTCGATCTTCGAGAGATATTTCAGCGGATCGAAATCCTTCACCTCGGCGGCGACCTTCACCTTGAAGTCCGCCGTGTCGAAGCGGGTGATGGGACCGATGCCGCACACGCCGTCAAAGAGGCTCTGCCGGAACGCCCCGACGCCGCATCCGAGGGGGGTGACGGCGCCCATGCCCGTGATGACTACCCGATTTTCCATGTGATTCCTCCCGGGGTGATTACATTGCCAGCCCGCCGTCGATGCGGATGACCTCGCCGGTGATGTAGGACGCGGCGGGGGAGCAGAGGAAGACCGCCAGCGCGGCGACCTCCGCCGGTTCCGCGATCCGCCCGAGCGGGATCTGCTGCTTCAGCGGCGCGTCGTCCGGGATATCCTTCGTCATGTCCGTCATGACAAAGCCCGGCGCGATGGCGTTGGCCGTGATCCCGCGGGAGGCGAGCTCCTTGGCGACCGACTTGGTGACGCCGATGACGCCTGCCTTGGACGCGCTGTAATTCACCTGCCCCGCGTTCCCGGTGATCCCGGCGACGGAGGCGAGGTTGACGATCCGCCCGTAGCGTTTGCGCATCATGGCGCGGGTGACGTGGCGGGTCATGTTGAAGGTGCCGCCGAGGTTGATCCCGACGACGCGGGAGAACTGCTCCTCCGTCATCTGGGCGAGCAGGCCGTCCTTCGTGATCCCGGCGTTGTTCACGAGGATCTCGATCGATCCGAAGTCCGAAAGGATCGCCTTCACGGTCGCCTCGGTCTCTTCGTAGGAGGAGACGTCGCAGCGGTATGCCTTCACCGTGACGCCCGCCTCGGAGGCCAGCTCTTCCGCTGCCTTGCCGGAGAGGGCTTCGTCGCAGTAATCGACGATGGCGATGTTCGCGCCGACCCTGGCCAGTGCGGCCGCGACGGCGTATCCGATTCCCCGGGATGCGCCGGTGACGACGGCGTTCTGCCCCGCGAGCATGGTTCTGTCGTAAATTTCAGTCATCATAATCCAATGTCCGATGCCTTCCTGCGATCCGTCTGCCGACGTGGGAGCCGCTCAGCCCCGAAGGGCGGCGACGGCTGCGGCGAGGGTCTCCTCGTCCTCCACGTTGTAAGCGGTGACGGATTTGTCGATTTTTCTGATGAGGCCGCAGA
>JAFYBI010000508.1 GCA_017540285.1 Clostridia bacterium
CGTCCGGGGTGCGGTGGGCGCTCATGACATGCGCTTCAAAGGGGATGGAGAACTCTTTCAGGACCGCGAACGCTTTTTCGACGACCGGGAGGTCGCTGTCGGATCCCATGATGACGGCAACTTTTTTCATAATCAATCCCATCTCCGCCGTCGTGCAGCGCAGGGACGGACGGCGGCGCGTGCTCCTGCGGATCAATACGAAAAATGGGCAGAGATTCCCCAGCGGAAATCCATGCCCAGACGGTCGGCAGCCCGGCGATGCGGGCCTCTTTCTGCTCCATGCGGTCGGTTCCGCTGGGACGCTCCGCGAGGGAGACCGTTCCCGTTCCGTCAGTCACAGAAAGATCATCCTTATTATACCGAAAATCTCCCCGCTCGTCAAGGTGGGGAAAGGAAAAAATGAAGCGGGGAGAGAAGGTTTTTTTGTCGGAATGGGAGAGGGCCGGATCCCGTCCGATGACGGCAGCGCCGTTTCCGAGCCTTTTGACACATCGGCGGAATAGATAAGATATTACAGCGTGATTTTGTATAATAACAGCTATTGACATTTCCGCACCGATGTGGTATAATAGGTATTGACAGGAACATCGGTCCCCTGCCGCCCGGAGGGACCGAACGACGGTGAACGACGAGAACAGGAGGATTTGAATGTCGATCGCTTATTTTCCGATGTACGGCTCCTATGAGGAGATTTTCGAGACCCTGACCGACGCGCAGATCGGCGCGCTCGTGCGGGGCAGCCTGCACTACTTCAACTCCGGCGAGCGCGGGACGATGACCAGGCCCGGACTCACCCCGCTCTACACGATGCTCTGCCGGGACATCGATCTGAGCGCCGAGGCTTATGAGGAGAAATGTGAGAAAAGCCGGGCTTCCGCGCGCAAACGGTGGAATCGAAAACCGGAAGAGACATGCGAACGCATGCCGACGGATGCGGACGTATGCGAACGCATGCCAACGCATGCCGACGCATGCGAACGCATGCCAACTAAAGACAAAGACAAAAGAAAGACAAATACGAATACGAAGGCGAGGGCGAGGGAAGAGATCGCGGACGCGCCCGCGCGCGCAGAAGAACGGGAGGATCGCTTCGCGGAGGAGGACGCGGCGGCCCTGTTCGGCATCGAGCCGGGCTTTGAGGACATGACGGCGGAGACTGTCCGGCAGTGCGGGAGCTTCTCAAACGTCCCCCTGACGGAGAGCCAGCTCGAACGGCTGCACCGGGAGCTGCCGGAGGCCGACGAGTACATCGAGCGCCTGTCGGAGCACATCGCGTCGACCGGGCGGACCTACGCTGACTGCTGCGCCACGATCTTCAAGTGGGTGCGGGAGGACCGCCGCAAGTCCGCGCCGAAGGAAAAGCCCGCGCAGGACGGCGGCTCCTTCGACACCGACGAATTCTTCGAGGCGGCCCTGAAGAGGTCGTACCGGCTGATGGAGCAGGACGCGGGAACGGGCAGCGGATAGCGGAGAGGGAGCAGGTTAGGCTTGACATCCGCGCCCCTTCGTGCTAAAATAGAACCAAACCACCTTTTTCCAGCGAAAGGAAACGGCCATGTACTATCTCAGCGAACGGGGACTGACGGACGACAGCCTGCGGCAAGCCGTCTCGGAGACCCTCCGGCACGCGGCGGCGGACGCGAAGCGCATCCTCATCCTGCCGCCGGACTTCACCCGCATGTATTCGGGCGCGGGCAGGATCACGGCGATGATCATCGACGAGATCGGGGACCGGGCCCGGATCGACGTCATGCCCGCCCTCGGCACCCACGCCCCGATGACGAGGGAGGAGTGCGAGGCGTTCTTCCTCGGGCGCGTGAAATACGAGGACCTGATCGTGCACAACTGGCGCACCGACGTCGTGAAGATCGGCGAGGTCCCGGCGTCGTTCGTGCGCGAGGTCTCCGAGGGGCTCGTCGACACGGCGATCGACGTCGAAGTCAACCGCCGCATCGTCTCCGGGGAATACGACTGCATCCTCTCCGTCGGACAGGTCGTGCCGCACGAGGTCGTCGGCATGGCGAACTACTCGAAGAACATCTTCGTCGGCTGCGGCGGCTCGTCGATGATCAATTCCTCCCACATGCTCGGCGCGTTCTACGGCCTCGAGCGCATCATGGGCCGCGATTTCTCGCCCGTGCGCCGCATCTTCGACTACGCCGAGGAGCATTTCCTCCGGGACGTGCCGCTCACGTATCTGCTCACCTGCACGACGAACACGGGTGATATCACGAACATCCACGGCCTCTATGTCGGGCGTGAGCGCGCGAACTTCGAGGCGGCGGTCGAGCACAGCCAGCGGATCAACCTCATCAAAACGGACGAGCCCTTCCGAAAAGTCGTCGTCTATCTCGATCCGCGGGAGTTCAAGTCCACGTGGCTCGGGAACAAGGCCGTCTACCGCACGCGCATGGCGATCGCGGACGGCGGGGAGCTCATCGTGCTCGCGCCGGGCGTCGTGAAGTTCGGCGAGGACGCGGAGAACGACCGCCTGATCCGCAAGTACGGCTACGTCGGTCGGGAGAACGTCTTAAAACTGGTCGCCGATCCCGCGAACGCCGATCTCGCCGAAAACCTCTCCGTCGCGGCGCACCTCATCCACGGCTCCTCCGACGGGCGGTTTTCGATCACCTACTGCACGAAGGGTCTGACGAGGGAAGAGGTCGAGGGCGCGAACTTCCTCTACCGTCCGTATGACGAGGCGGCGGCGGAGTACGATCCCGCGGCGCTGACGGACGGCTGGAACGAGGTCGGCGGGGAGCGGATCTACTACATCAGCAACCCCGCGCTCGGGCTTTGGTCGAGGGCGTGACATGGAGAGGCTGATCGATCTGCACACGCATTCGACGGCGTCGGACGGCTCGATGAGGCCCGCCGAGCTCGTGCGGCACGCGAAGGCTGCCGGGCTCTCGGCCGTCGCGCTGTCCGATCACGACACGACGGACGGTCTCGCCGAAGCGCTGGCGGCCGGGGCGGACTGCGGGATCGAGGTGATCCCGGCGATCGAGCTTTCGGCGGCGTCCGAGACCGAAACGCACATCCTCGGCTATTTCATCGATCCGGCGTCGAAGGTCCTCCGGGATGCCGTGGGGTACATCCGGGAGGTCCGCTGCGAGCGGATCGCCGAGACCTGCGATATGCTCCGCGAACACGGGATGGACGTGACGCTCGAGGAGGTGAAGGCCCTCTCCGGCGGGATCCTCTGCCGCGCGCACATCGCCCGCATCATGACGGACAAGGGGTATTCGAAGAGCCCGGCCGACGCCTTCCGGGAGTGGCTCAACGTCGGGCGGCCCTGCTATTCCGACGCGCAGGCCCTGACGGACACGGAGGCGGTGACGCTCATCCGGGACGCGGGCGGGGAGGCGTATCTCGCGCACCTGCACCTGACGAAGAAGCCCCCGGAGGTCCTCGACGCCTTTGTCGCGCGGCTCGCGAAGGAGGGGCTCTCGGGGATCGAAGGGTATTACACGGACTACACGCCCGCCATGGAGCGAGAGTACCGGGGACTGGCCGCGAAATACGGCCTCGGGATTTCCGGCGGCACGGATTTTCACGGCGCGTTCAAGCCGCACATCGCGATCGGCCGCGGTCTCGGGGAACTGAGGATCCCGTACTCCGTGCTCGAGGGGATGAGGGATTCCAGAGGGGGCGTACGGCGGTGATTTTGCCGGGGAACGGATTCCCACGTCACAGGAGTTTCCGCTTTGCGGAAATTCAGTCCTCGGAATGACACAATCGCATGCGGCTGACCGGTCGTTCATCCAGCGGCTGCGCGAAACGGGTACCCACCGTATAAAAGAGTGTCATTGCGAGGAGC
>JAFYBI010000509.1 GCA_017540285.1 Clostridia bacterium
CACATAAGCGGGATACGCCGGCTCGATCACAAGCGCTGCGCTCTCCCGGTCGAACAGATCGAGGATGTCGCCGAGTTCGTCGCTGGCGCCGCTTGAGATAAAGACCTCATCCGCGCCGACCTGAATGCCCCGCGAGGCATAGTGATCGCGGATGGCCTCCCGCAGAAACGGCGCACCGCATTCGGGCATGTAGCCGTGAAAGGTCTCCTTCCCGGCCTGATCCTCGGCCGCCCGGCGGAGCGCGTCGATCACGACAGGCGCGAGCGGCAGGGAAACGTCCCCGATCCCGAGCCGCAGGAGCCGCTTACCCGGATGCGCGTCGGTGAAGGCTTTCGTCTTCTGTGCGATGTTATAAAAGAGGTAGGAATCCTTCAGCTCCGCATAATGCATATTCGGTTTGATCATCCGTCGATTTCTCCTTCATAAACGAATTCTGCCGGCCCGGTCATCGTGACCGAATAATCAGGACGCACAAGGATATCCAGCGTGCCGCCGTCGAGCGTGACGCGGATCGTCTCACCTGCGCGGCAGAATCCCTTCTTCACGGCGGCCGCCGCCGAGGCGCAGGCTCCGGTCCCGCAGGCCATGGTGATGCCGCTGCCCCGTTCCCAGACCCGCATCCTCAGGGTGTCAGGCATGAGTATCTGGACGAACTCCGCGTTCACACCGCCCGGGAAAGCGGGGTGCTTTTCGACCTTAGGACCTATCTCGGCGAGCGGCAGCGCTTCCGCGTCCGGGACAAAACAGACCGCGTGCGGATTGCCGACGTTCACGGGCGTGACGGTACAGACAGTCCCGCCGAGTTCGAGTATCCTGTCCTCCGAGACCGATACGCACCCCATGTCCACCGAAGCCCGGCGCACCCGGCCGCCGCGTGTCTCGAGTTTCAGCGTCCGCACGCCGGACAGCGTCTCGATCCGAAGCTCCGTCTTGTCGGTATATCCCTTGTCGTATACATATTTGCCCACGCAGCGGATCCCATTGCCGCACATTCTGGCCTCGCTCCCGTCGGCGTTGAAGATGCGCATGCGGAAATCCGCATGCTCGGACGGAGAGATCGTGATGATGCCGTCCGCGCCCGGTCCGAAATGACGGTCGGACAGCCGGACGGACAGCGCGGCGGGATCCTGCGGTTCACCCCAGAAATAGAGGTAGTCATTGCCGAGCCCCTGCATTTTCGTGAATTTCATACTGCCTCCTGTACTATGCCGGATCACCCGGCTCACCCGTGATAGAGAGCTCCCCGTTCTTAATCCTCGTCGATACGCGATACCCGGACGGTGATCTCCTCGAGCACGTCGAGAAGGACGCGCACCGTGTCGAGCGAGGTAAACATCGTGATCCCCGCTTCGGTCGCCGCGCGCCGGATCGCCGCGCCGTCCTCGAAATGCACGCCGGAGAGGATCGCGCGGGTGTTGACGACATAACTCACATACCCGGCCCGGATCGCGTCGAGGATCTCATGGCTCCCCTCGCTGGGCTTATGCAGAAGCCTCGTCGGGAGCCCGTGCTCCCGGAAGACCTCCGCCGTCAGAGTCGAAGCCTCGAGGTTGAAGCCCATGTCGTAAAACCGGCGGGCGAGTGGGATCGCCTCCTCCTTGTCCTCGTCTGCGAGCGTGAAGATCACGGTCCCGTAGTTCTGCACCCGCAGGCCGGACGCCGCGAGCGCTTTGTACATGGCGCGGTGAAGCTTTGCGTCATATCCGATGACCTCGCCCGTCGACTTCATCTCCGGGGAGAGATAGACGTCGCCGCCCCTGAGCTTCGAGAAGGAGAAGACGGGGACCTTGACGAAATAGCGTTTTTTCTCCGGCATCAGCCCGGGGGTAAGACCCTGCTCCGCGATGCTGTGCCCGAGCATGGCCCGGACGGCGATATCCGCGAGCCGGTACCCTGTCGCTTTCGAAAGGAAGGGGACCGTACGGGACGAGCGCGGATTGACTTCGATGATGAAGACCTCGTCTTCGGGCGTGACGATGAACTGGATGTTGTAGAGCCCCACG
>JAFYBI010000510.1 GCA_017540285.1 Clostridia bacterium
CTCTTCTTCTCCTGCATAAAGGAGACCGCTGCATAAAAAGACAAAAAAGAAAAGAAAACCAAACTAAAAAACCGCTTCAACGATATTTTCAAAAGGATCTTGAAATGCCTAAAATCAAACGCCCCCGCGAGGAACAACAGAACATCGAATTCCCCGATCAGAAAATCGTTCCCGTGAATATGGAATCCTCGGTGAAGAAATCCTTCATCGAATATTCCATGTCCGTCATCGTCTCCCGCGCGCTCCCCGACGCCCGCGACGGCATGAAGCCCGGTCAGCGCCGCGTCCTGTACGCGATGTGGGAGGACAACCTCACCTACGACCGTGCGTTCCGCAAATCCGCGACCACGGTCGGCAACGTGCTCGGCCGGTACCACCCGCACGGCGACACGTCGGTGTACTATACGATGGTCCGCATGGCGCAGGACTTCTCCTACCGCGCGCCCCTCGTCGACGGACACGGCAACTTCGGCAACATCGACGGCGATACCCCCGCCGCCTACCGTTACACCGAGGCGCGTCTCTCGCGCATCGCGAACGAAATGCTGAGGGACATCGAAAAAGAGACGATCCCGTGGGACATGAACTTCGACAATACCCGCCGGGAACCCACCGTCCTGCCGTCCCGCTTCCCGAACCTCCTCGTCAACGGCGCGGTCGGCATCGCGGTCGGCATGGCGACGAATATCCCGCCGCATAACCTCGGCGAGGTCATCGACGGCACGATCTACCTGATGGATCACCCCGACGCGGGCGTCTCCGAGCTCATGCAGTTCATCAAGGGCCCCGATTTCCCGACGGGCGCGGAGATCCACGGCACCGCCGGCATCCTCGAAGCCTACACGACCGGGCGCGGACGCATCATGGTCCGGGCAAAGGCCGAGGTCGAAGAGGAGCACTGCCGCATCATCATCACCGAGATCCCCTACATGGTCCAGAAGAGCGAGCTGCTCAAGACCATGGCGGCGCAGGTCAACGACAAGCGCATCGAGGGCGTCACCGAGATCCGCGACGAGAGCGACCAGCACGGCATGCGCATCGTGGTCGAGTACCGCCGGGGCATGAACGGGCAGATCATTCTGAACCAGTTCTATAAATACACCGAGCTCGAATCCACCTGCTCCGTCATCATGCTCGCGCTCGTCAACAACGAGCCGAAGATTCTGAACCTGCGGCAGGCCCTCCGGGTCTACATCCACCACCAGGAGCAGGTCATCACGAACCGCGTGAAGTTCGACCTCGAAAAGGCCCTGCACGAGGCGCACATCAACGAGGGCTACAAGATCGCCATCGACAACATCGACGAGGTCATCTCGATCATCCGCTCCTCGCCCGACACCCCGACGGCGAGAGTGCGCCTGGGCGAGCGGTTCGGACTCTCCGAGGAGCAGACGCAGGCCATCGTGCAGATGACGCTGGGCCGCCTCTCCGGACTCGAGCGGCAGAAGGTCGAGGCGCGTCTGGCCGAGCTCTATCAGGCGATCGGCGAATACCGCGCCATTCTCATGGACGAGCGGCGCATCAAGGCGATCATCCGGGACGAGCTCACCGAGATCCGCGACAAGTACGCCGACGAACGCCGCACGACCATCGAGGAGGTCGAGAACGAGATCGTCCTCGAGGACCTCATCGAGCGGCACAACGCCGTCATCACCCTCACCCGCGACGGATACATCAAGAGACTGCCGTCCGATGTGTACAACGCGCAGAGACGCGGCGGCCGCGGGATCATCGGCATGGCGACCAAGGAAGAGGACACCATCGAGCGCGTCGCCGTCGCCGATTCGCATTCGTATCTCATGCTCTTCACGACCGAGGGCCGCGTCTACCAGATCAAGGCCTACCGCGTTCCCGAAGCCGGACGCACCGCGAAGGGCTCGAACATCGTGAACCTCCTCGAAGTCGGGCCGGACGAGAAGATCACGGCGATGCTGTCGGTCCCGGACCTCGAGGACACGTCCCTCACCGACGTGTGGGGCGACCGCAACTACCTCGTGATGGTCACCCGCCGCGGCGTCGTGAAGCGCACCCGCCTCGCGGACTTCCGGTATCAGAACAAGAAGGGCAAGATCGCGCTCGGGCTGGACGAGGGGGATTCCCTCATCTATGTCGAGCTGACGCACGGCGAGAGCGACATCCTCATCGCGACGAAGAAGGGCCAGGCCGCCCGGTTCCGGGAAGACCGCGTGACCGTCATCGGGCGCACCGGCAGAGGCGTGCGGGGCATTTCCCTGCGCGAGGGCGACGAAGTGGCAGGCGCATGCGTGATCGAAAACGACGAAGCATGGCGCGCGGAGCACTGGCTCGTCACCGTGACCGAAGGGGGATTTGGCAAGCGCATGTCGACCGACGAATTCGAGGCGAAGGGGAGAGGCATCCAGGGCAACATCCTCTGCCGCCTGTCCGAGAAGACGGGCGACGTGTGCGGCATCGCGACGGTCACCGAGGCGCAGGACCTCATGATGATCACGAACGAGGGCACGATCATCCGCACCCCGGCGAAGGGGATCCCGGTCTACGGCAGAAGCGCGTCCGGCGTCATCCTCATGCGTCTCAGCGAAGGCGCGGTGATCTCGTCCTTCGCGCTCGCGGATTCGCAGGAGGAAAAGGAAACGGAAGAAGCGCCCGAGGCGGAATCCGAAGGGACAGCGGAGGCCGTGGAAAGCGACGGCGACGGATTCGTCACGGAAATGGCGCTGTCCGAAGAGGACGTCCCGGACGACGCGGCGGAGGCGGAAGAGATCCCGGAGGAATAAGGAGAAGCTTTTCCGACGCATAAGGAGTACGGATTGCCGCGGAGCAGGTCCCGGACCTGCTCCCCGCAATGACACCATTTTATGCTTTGCAGGATGGATTCTGAAGCGGTATCGTATGTTTCACAAGCGATTCTGCTGCAGAGACCGGATGCGTGCCGCATGAACAAGTGTCATTGCGAAGACTGAATTTCCGCAAGCGGAAACTCCTGTGACGCGGCAATCCGTTCCCCCAACGAATGGCCAAAACAAGGAAAAAGCCTATGAAAACATCCAAAACACGCATCTGCACGGGGATCCTCGCCGTGATCGTCCTTTTGCTCGGCATCCTTGCCGGTTTTGCCGGCACACTTGCCGGCTGTTCCAAGCCGAAGCACACCCCGGACGAGCTGCGGCCGATCCTCGAAGACCTGCTCCCGCGCGCCGCCGAGATCAACGAGATCTACTTCGGCGAGGGGCTTCCGACGACGAGGGACGTCGACGTGGTGCGCGCGTTCTACGAGACCTTTGACACGGACATCCAGTCGATCAGCTACACCCCGGTCGATCCGGCATGCGGGTATGAAACCGTTGACGACATCAAGGCGGCGACGCTCGCGGTGTTCACGCCGGACTATGCCGCGTTCCTCTTCGACCGCGCGTTCAACGGGATCTCGGACCTCTTCGACGAGGGGCTCGAAACGGAGCACCGGACGACGGCGGTATACGCGATGTACCTCGAGGAAAACGGGTATCTCACGAAGCGCGTGAATCTGGCGGACGACGCGATCCCGCTGGGCCGCACGTACGACCTCGATTCCCTCACGGTGATCCGCGAGAACGAGTCGGGCGTCGAGGTGAAGCTCGCGTCCTTCTTCGACGGGCAGCCGTCGGTCGAGGTGAAGATGTGGCTGGTGGAGACGGCGGAGGGGTGGCGGCTCGACTCGCCGACGTACTGACGAACGACAAGAATCCAAGATCCTGGGGGATCTTGGATTCTTTTACGCAAAGGGTGGGATTCGAACCCACGGTCGGTTATTAGCCGAACACACGATTTCCAGTCGTGCGCCTTAGACCAGCTCAGCCACCTTTGCGTGTGCTGTGTCTATGACCCGTTTGGTGTCGGGACACATTCACTTGTATGCCATTCCGGGGTATTCCCCGGACCGCTCCGATATTATATCACAAGGGTGCGCGTTTGTCAAGTCCCCGCGGGAAAATTCACGGATTTTACACAGAAAAATGTGCGTATTTCACGCATATATCGTTCCGTCTGCGCGGCTGCGCATTTGCCGCGGAGTCCGCGGAGACAAATGGCGGGCTCACTTCGCAAGGCGGGGAGCCCCCGCGGGCAAAAGGCGTTTATGCAGCCTGCGCGCTGACGCTTGCGGATTGTATATCGGCTGAGCCGATCGTTCTTTTCGCCTGCGCGGCTGGCGGACAAGAGGACCGGCCGCGGCCCTCTTGTCAATCA
>JAFYBI010000511.1 GCA_017540285.1 Clostridia bacterium
CGCGCGCTACCTCGCCGGCTGGGAGGGCTACGAGGCCAAGATCACGAACAAGAAGGCCGCCGACGTCGACAAGAGCGGCGCGATCGACGCCAAGGACCGCATGATCCTCGCGCGCTACCTCGCCGGGTGGGCCGGGTACGATTCGTATTTCAATTAAACGCAGCCGCCGGTCCTTCCGGGGACGGAAAAACGGTTCTCAGAACACGCAGGAGGGTTTTATGAAACAGAGAAAGCTGCTGTCCGCACTGTTCGCGGCCGTGCTGCTCCTCACGGTCTTCCCGATCGGCGCATCCGCCATGGACGCGCGCTCCACGCTCAGCGAAAAGGACCGGGGCGTGTATGACAGCCTGAAAACACAGATCGAAGCGGTGGCGTCCGGGGAGGCGAGCACGACGGTCTTCACGGTGGAATGCCCCGGGTTTCAGGCGCTTTGGACGCTCGAAGAGCTCGGCGCCGGCGAGACCGCAGAGGGGGCGTCCATCCTGATGGACAGGATGGATAAACACTGCGTGGACGATCCGGATGCGGTGCTGCTCGCCCTTTTGACCGATCTGCCGTACGATTTCTATTGGTTCGACAAGACTTATTTCAATGAAGAAACGCAGGAAAGCGCGGTCGCGTATACCATCCCGGACGGCGTCGCCGGGATGACGGACGGATCCGGAACCACCTGCCTTTTCCCGGGAAGCTATGACCCGGACTCGGGGGAAGAAACCGCGACGCTGACCTATGAGTTTTCTCTGCGGGTCTCGAAGGACTACGGCACCCTCTATGAGGTGGACCCGGCCGAGGCTGCCAGAGCGCAGATCCTGCCGAATGCGCAGGAGATCGTCGGCAAGTACGCGGGCGCGTCCGATTATGAGAAGCTCGTCGGCTATTCCGCCGCGATCTGCGAGCTCACGGACTACAACGACGACGCGGCGGCCGGGGACGTCTCCTTCGGCGATCCGTGGCAGCCCGTCTGCGTTTTCGACGGCGATCCCGGCACAAAGGTCGTCTGCGAAGGGTATTCCAAGGCGTTCAAGGTCCTCTGCGACCTGACCGATTTCGAGAGCTCCCGCATCGAATGCCGCCTGGTGACCGGAATGCTGAGCGGCGGAACGGGCGCGGGGCCGCACATGTGGAACGTCGTCACGATGGAGAACGGGAAGAACTACCTCGTCGACGTGACGAACTGCGACAGCCACGACGATCCCGCCCGCTTCCTCCTGCGCGGCGGAGAACCTGACGAGCCCGGCGTCTACACGTTCGACGGGCTGACCTTCGTCTATGACGCGGAGACCGAGGCACTCTGGCCGGAGACCGCACGGACCCTCGCCGCTCAGGATTACGATCCCTCAGCCGCCGTGAAGACGTACCGGCTGACTGCGGCCGTTCCCGGCGGAGGCGGCGCCGTGACCTGCTCACCCGAGAGCGAGAGCGCGGACGGCTATTATCCCGCGGGGACCGAGATCACCGTGACCGCGGCGCCGAAGGATGAGAACTTCGAATTCGTCGAGTGGCAGGACGGCGCGGGCAAAACCGTCGGCACGCAGAACCCGTACATGCTGACGCTGAACGAGGACACCGTGCTGAACGCCGTCTTCCTGGACAATACCCCGCCGGCGCACGAGCACACGCCCGGCGAGCCGGTGAAGGAAAACGTAAAACCCGCGACCTGCACCAAAGACGGGAGCCACGACGAGGTCGTGATCTGCACCGAATGCGGCGAGGAGATCAGCCGGACAACGGTCACGGATTACGCGCTCGGGCACGAATGGGATGCGCCGACCTATGAATGGTCCGAGGACAACCGCTCTGCGACGGCGACCCGCGTGTGTAAGCATGACGCCTCGCACCGGGATTCCGAAGAAGTCAAGACGACCGCCAAAGTGAAGATCAAAGCGACCTGCACGGAGATGGGCACGACGACCTACACGGCGGCCTTCACGAACAAGGCGTTCACGGCGCAGACGAAGGATGTGCAGGACATCCCCGTGAAGGACCATACGCCCGGCGAGGCGGTGAAGAAGAACGAGGTCCCCGCGACCTGCACCGAGGCAGGACATTATGACACCGTGACCTGCTGCACCGCCTGCGGGAAGGAGCTCATGTGGCTCGTGACCGAGGTCCCGGCGACGGGCCACCTCTGGGACGACGGCGTCGAGACGGCCGCGCCCACGACGACGGCGCCGGGCGTCATGACCTACACCTGCACGGTCTGCGGCGAGACCCGGACCGAGGAGATCCCGCAGCTGACGGTGAAGACCGGCGACGTCAACGCGGACGGCGACGTCAACGCCACCGACCGCATGATCCTCGCGCGGTATCTTGCCGGGTGGGAAGGCTACGAAGAGAAGATTCTGTCCATGGACGCCGCCGACATCGACAAAGATGGCGACATCACCGCCAAGGACCGCATGATCCTCGCGCGGTATCTTGCCGGATGGGAAGGCTACGCAAAGTATTTCGAGACGGAGACTGCCAATCGGTGAGCCGAAGAACAACACGACAAACAACGAAGGAGAACGACCATGAAACGAATCCTTTCCCTCCTCATCGCAGGTATCCTGTGCATCCCGCTTCTGGCGGTGACAGCTGATGCAGCCGCACCGGCTTCCTTCAGCGGGACCTTCCGGCAGGGCTATGCGCGTACGGTCGCGGAGATGGTGAACACCTTCCGCACCGGCAGCGAGGCATGGTTCTGGAATGAGGACAACACGACCAAGACCGTTTACAACACCGCGGACGGCACCGCCCTGAAAACGCTGACCTACGACTACGCGCTGGAGCAGATCGCGATGCAGCGGGCGGTCGAGCTCGCGCGTCTCTTCTCACACTCGCGGCCGAACGGGACCATATGCTTTTCCTGCACCTATGACGGATATCAAAGCTGGGGTGAAAACATCGCCGCGGGTCATCGGACGCCGGCAGAAGTCGTGGACGCCTGGAAGGAGACCAATGACCCCTATGCAGGGCAGGGTCACCGCAGAAACATGCTGATGAAGGACTACACCGCCATCGGCGTGGCCTGCTTCGAGTGCGACGGCATGCTGTACTGGGTGCAGGAATTCAGTTACCTCACCAGCACCACCCCGGCGACGGATCCCTGTGAGGACAAGGTCGACTGTACGGTGGACAGCGACGGGAACGTGACCTATGAAACCTTCAAAGCCAGGACCGGCGACGTCAATGCGGACGGCAAGGTCGACGCCACCGACCGCATGATCCTCGCGCGTTACCTCGCCGGGTGGGAAGGCTACGAAGATAAAATCCTGTCCATGGACGCCGCCGACATCGACAAAGACGGCGACATCACCGCCTCCGACCGCATGATCCTCGCCCGCTATCTTGCCGGGTGGGAAGGCTACGCAAAGTATTTCGAGACGGAGACTGCCAATCAGTGAGCTTCTCTATCCACACGTCAAAAACAGCCGTTCGGTTTTGTGGCCGGACGGCTGTTCTGTTGTTCTGTTCATTCATGCTGCGGGGCAGGACCCCGGGGTCATTCCGTATCCCCCACGGGCTCGCCGAGGTTTCCGTCAAAGCGGCAGCTGCCCAGGCCGTCCCAGCGGATGGTCTCCTTCATCGAGCCGTGGTGCATCGCGTTGTTGGCGAAGACGCAGTAGTCGCAGCCGCGGATCACCATCGCAATGTCCGGGCTCCACGCGCCCTGCCCGTTGTCGTCCCGTCCGCGGCGGAGAGTATTCCCCGTAAAGGTCACGTTGACGCATTTCTCCATCAGCACGTGGGAGTTCTCCTCCTCCGTCTCGAGACCCGGTCCCGGCTTGCCGCTGCGGTTGATGAGATTGCCGGTGATCGTCACCGATTCCATCCCGCCGTCCGGCGCGCCGAGCTTGAGCGCGGGTCCGCCGCTGCGGTCGAAGTAGTTCCCGGTGATGTTCATGGTGTTCCCGGACGGGATCACGAAGCCGCCGACCCGGTTCCACTCCACGCGGTTGCCCGTCGTCGTGACGGAGCAGGCGACCGGTCCGCCGAGGATGCCGCCGTTCGCGTTGCCGGAAAACCAGTTGTCCAGAATGAAGCCGTCCCAGCCGTCGATGTAGAGACCCGCGCCGCCGCTGAAGCAGAGCATGCTGTGGCGGATCGAGAAGCACCAGATGTGCTCGAGGTGCACGGCGTCCCCGGTGAAGTGCCCGATCTTGCAGTCGTCGATCGTGGGGGTGTCTTCCCTGCCGCCGCCGTTGTAGACCGGCCAGTACAGCTTGACGCCGTGAATGCGCTCGCCGAGCCGGCAGCCCTCGAGGTTCATGCCGGAGATCTGGACGCCGAACGCCCCGGTGATGTCGATCATGCAGTCGGTGTCCGCCGTGTTCAGCCGGAAAATCGAGCCGCCGTAGCCGCCGAACAGCCACGCGGACGTGCCGGAGAGCTTGGTCTGCGGACGCATGACGAGCCGCCCGGTGAGGTAGATCCCCGGCGGGACCGTCACCTCGCCCATGCATTCGCCCGCCAGATCGAGCGCCCGCTGGATGGCGGCGGTGGAGTCGGTCACGCCGTCCGGCACCGCGCCGTAATCGAGGATGTTGAAAATGTTTGCCATGATGAGCGTCCTCCCGGTCCGGCTGTCCGTCAGCCCGGCTCGCCCGCCAGCCACTTCCGGCGGACTTCCTCGTAGACCCGGTCGTCGATGACCGGCTGCTTCCACTGCGCGGCTGTCGGCGAGACGTACATGTCCCCCGCCGATTCCTCGAACGTGCAGAAGGTGTCGTGCCGCACGCGGTCCCGCTCCTCCGGTCTGCGCAGGTCGGGCACGTCGAGGGTCCTGCCGCCCTCCACGATGGACCGGTACGCAAGGATGCCCGGGATACACATGTCGACCGCGCGGTATACGTCCACCGCCTCCGCAAGGGCCGCCTCGTCGCCGAGGATGGAACGGACGAAGTAGTGCGTCGTGAAGTAGTCGCTGCCGCCGTGACCGGTTCCCTCCGCGCCTTCGAGCCGGAACGCGGGGGCGTATTTCTCATGCTCGCCGACGCAGTTGCCGCCGGTCTCCCGCCAGACGTGCAGGTTTCCGCCGTCCCAGCGGTCGGTCTCCATCGAGCCGCGCGTCCCGTACATCTCGTAGTTGATGGAACCCGGCTCGCGCTTCAGACCGCCGTGGATGCTCTTCACGACCGCGCCGTTCTCGAGCGTCACCATCTCCATGCCGAACGCCCCGGCCCGCGCGCCGAGCTTGATCATGAATTCCGCCTCCTGCCCTTCGAGCCCGACGACCTTGATGGGCCGGAGTCCCGTGGCGTGGAGGATCGGGCCGAGGGAGTGCGTGCAGTAGAACGTGGAGGCGTCGCGGTTGCGCCAGTGATCGCGCTCCCCGTACGTGATCTGCGGCCAGATCGACGCGCAGTCGTGGATGTATTCGCCCTCCGCGTACATCAGCTCGCCGATGTCGCCCGCGCGGTACAGCCGCCGCATCTCCGCCGTGGTGTTGAAGAAGCAGTAGTTCTCCGCGTACTGGTAGACCTTTCCGCTCGCCTCGACCGCCTCGATCAGGGCGACGGCCTCCGCGAGGTTCGCGCAGGTCAGCACCTCGCTCATGATGTGCCGTCCGCTCTTCAGAAGCCGCACGGCGAATTTCGCGTGCTCATGCGCGTAGTTCGCCAGCACGACCGCGTCCATGTCGCAGGTAAAGAAGTCCTCGAAGTTCTCGAAGAGCGCGACCTTCAAGCCCGCGTCCTCCGCCGTTTTCCCCGCCGCATCGAGGGAGGGGCGGTGCTTGTCGCAGATCGCCGTCACCTCCGCGTCCGGGTTGCGGAGAAGCTGGTGGATCATCGTCATGCCGCGGTGCGCGCCGAACACGCCGATTTTCAGTTTTGCCATGATGAAAGCCTCCTGTCATGATGAATGTCGATTGCCGCCCCGGCGGTTTTTGCCCGGGTATCGTGCGGAAAAGAAACGGCTGATGCCCGATCCGCACATCCACGCCGCAGAACGGTCTTGCGCGGCCCGGGAAGGCGGACTCTCTTTCCGGATCCATTTTACCGTAATCTCGCCGCCCTGTCAATGGGGAACGGCGAATTCCCGGCGATTTTCTCCGCGGGAACAAAACGACCCGCGGCAGCGCGTACCGCGGGCAGTTTGATCGCATGTGACCGGACGCCGGTCAGGAGCTTTTGTGCATCGCGCAGATCCTTCCGCGCTCGGGATAGGGCCGGAAGCAGAATCCGCAGGAGCGGCACGGCGAGCGGTGTCTCTCTTCCTCGCGCAGTCGGGTGGGAAAGGACGGATCGCAGAGCAGCGGCCGGCTCACCGACGCGGCAACGGCGC
Source organism: Clostridia bacterium (assembly GCA_017540285.1). Lineage (GTDB taxonomy): Bacteria > Bacillota > Clostridia > Oscillospirales > CAG-272 > UMGS1696. The sequence goes on from JAFYBI010000511.1 coordinate 6,268, forward strand.
CGGCGTCGAGGATCGCCTCCACGTCCGCCGCGCACCGGATCCCGCCCACCTCGATGAGGGGAAGCGCAGCCGTCTCCGCCAGCCGACGGACCACATCGAGGAAATACGGCCGATCCGTGATCACGCACGGCGCGGAATCCCACCCGGAGCTCTCCGCGGCGGCGATGCCGCACTTTCCGGCGACCCGCAGCGCGTCCGCGACGTCCCGTTCGTATTCCGCGGTCCCGTCCCGGTCCGTCGCGTTGATCTTCATGAGGACGGGATAGCCGTCGCCGCAGACCGCATGGATCTCCTCCGCGCATTCCGCCGCGATCCGGAACCGGTTTTCCGCCGATCCGCCGTACCGGTCCGTCCGGTGGTTGAATTCCGGGTAAAAGAACTGGGAGAAGAGGTAGAGATGGGCGACGTGGAGCATCACGCCGGCGAATCCCGCCTCCTTCGCCCGGAGCGCCGCTCTCCCGAACGCGCATACCAGCTCGCGGATCTCCCGCTCCGTCATCGTGTCGGGGGTGTAAACCGGCAGGCCGCCGTTGCTGCCCTTCGCCTTCATGCCGCCGTGACCGAGCTGCATGATGCAGGGGATCTGACCGCACGCCTCAGCGATCGCATGCCCGTCCGGGAGATAGCCGTCGTCCCAGAAGGCGTTCTGATACCGGTTGGCGCGGCCCTCGGGAGAGACGCAGGTGTGGGCGGTGAGGATGAGGCCGAGCGGTTCGCGGGAAAGGCGCCGGTAGATCGCGATCTCCTCCGGCGGCACATGCCCGTCCGGAAGCGAGCCGAACAGCTCCGTCGCGGAGCGGACGATCCTCGTCGGCAGGGTCAGGGACCCGACGGTCACGGGGGTGAAGATGCGGGAAGACATGGGCGGACTCCTTTTTTCGTCAGTCCTGCTTGATGTGGACGTCCATCTGCTGGTACGGGATCCGGATGCCGGCCTCGTCCAGCGCTCTCTTCCCGGCCAGGGTCATGTATTTGCGCACCTTGCTGAAGTTCGGCGCGTCCGTCCAGGCCCGGACCTCGAATTCCATGCCGGAATCCCTGCACTTATCGAAGACGACCTTCGGCGGCGGATCCTGCAGGATCAGATCGCTTCCCTTGGTCATGTTCTTGAGGGTGCTGAACGCCAGATCGATGTCGGTGTTATAGTTCACGAGGAACGAGACTTCGACACGGCGGATCCCGCCGCGCGTATAGTTGATCACCGCGGCGTTCGTCAGATTGCTGTTGGGGAGGCTGATGATCGTGTTGTCCTTGGTCTTGATCTCGGTGTAGAACGCGCCGATGTTCTTCACGAAGCCGACGTGCTCGCCGATCTTGACGAATTCACCGGTTTTGATCGGCTTGAGGATCAACAGGGTCACGCCGCCGACCAGATTGCCGAGCGCGCCCTGCATGCCAAGGCTGATGGCGACGCCGGCGGAGGCGAAGATCGTGAGGACGGAGGTGAGCGGAACGCCGAGGACGCTCGCCGCGGTCAGGACGACGATCACGATCAGCAGCAGCTTGATCAGATTACGGAAGAAGCTCTGAAGGGACGGGTCGAGTTTGGTGAACGCCTTGCTTTGAGAGAGGAGCTTGACG
>JAFYBI010000512.1 GCA_017540285.1 Clostridia bacterium
ACAGCTGGATAAAATCCCCGCGGATGCCGTAATCCCGGATCATCTCCGCCGCGCGCCCGCCGAGCTCGTCGCGTCCGAGTCCGGTGAACAGCCAGGTTTCGTCGCCGAGCAGCGCCAGATTCGCGCAGAAATTGAGCGACGCGCCGCCGAGGGTGCTTTTGTCGGGATAGACGTCCCAGATGGTCTCGCCGAATACGAGGATTTTCATGAGGTCTCCTTTCGCGTCAATAGGTCCGGCCGCTTTCGACGGCCTCTTTCAGATAGTCGAAGAAGGTAAAGGGATCGAGCAGCTCGACGCCGGGGACGAGGCGCTTCAGCTCCTCAAGGATCCGGTCGTGGTCCGTCGGGCTGACGAGGATGGTGCGGAAGACGTGAAACCGCTTGTCCGGGTGTGCGCTTTTCATCCACGCCGCCGCAGCTTCCGCCGCCTTTTTCGGATCGGTGTGCTCGACGGCGATGTCGCAGGTGTGCGGGAGGAAGGGAACGCCGTTCACGACCGAGGCGGCGTCCCCGGCTCCGAGATACGCGACCCCGCCCTTGGCAAACCGGGCGAGATCGTATTTCTGGCGGGTGTCAAGAGGATGATTCCCGCCGATGACGAAGCCGATGTGGGAGAGGTCGAACCGTTCAAAATAGGGAAGGTTGTGCGCGACGTTCGCCTCCGCGCCGGACGGCAGGTCGGAGTGGATGCGCGGGGGATAGAGCAGGCGGGGATTGTTGTATCCCGCGCCGGAATCTCCCGCGGCAAAGTAATCGCGGTCCGTGAAGTTCCGGTAAACATAGTCGAACGCCATCGGGATGCGGTCGGAGAGGTTCGGATTGAAGCACCACATCAGGGGATTCTTCCCGAGAAGGGGGTCCTTCGCCCAGCGCGGGATGAAACGCGCCGTCCATGCGGCGGCATCGTAATCCCCGACATAAAAGAGGACGTAGGTCTTTTCGGGATCGTATCCGCCGGCGGGAGGCACGGGCTTCCGGTTTTCATAATGCGGGGCAAGGGGATAGTGCATCCAGACGGAAGCGCTGCCCAGTCCGCAGTACCCGGCGGCGTCCGCGTCCTTCACGCAGTTGTAGGCCGAGAAGATCTCCGTCAGCCGCCATTCCGCTTCCACCGGCTCATGGCTGCCCCGTCCTCCGTGGGTGGTGTACTTCACATGCCACGGATTGAAGCCGCAGACGGTGAGGATCCGTTCTCCGCCGCTCTTCTCGTATGCGGTCAGCAGGATGCGCTTCATCATGGCGAGATCGCAGCCGGGGGCCTGACCGGGGTCGTCGCAGGGAGCTTCGTCGTCGAACGCGAAGAGATCGAACACGAACGCGCGCTTGGCGCAGGCGTAGTCCATGTTCGGCACGAAGGCGTTGCCGAGATCGGGGTAGTACGGACGGTCCGATGCCCAGCTCATGCCGTCGAGGGTGAAGAAGAGCACCTCATCCGACATCGCCCCGCGGCACCGGTCGAGCGCCCAGACGTACGCGTCGCATTTGGCCGAGCCGGTCGAGGGTTCTCCGGTCTGCCACACGGTCCCGTGTCCGGAAAAGCGGTCCGTGAGATCAAGCCGCACGTCGGCTCCGGTCAGGGAACGGATCCAATCGAGCGCGCGGCTCCCGGAGCGGACGGGAAGAAGCCCTTCGCATCCGCACACCGTCGTCGCGGCGTTGCAGGTGGCGGGGACGGCGGGATCCCAGAGGATCAGGCCGTGCTCCCGGATCGTCCCGGCGTACCGGCGGAGCAGATCGTCGAAGGTCGCGATCTCTTCGAGAGGCTCCTGCTCGAGGAAATTTCCCGGCGCGCGGCACCAGTCGAGCCAAAAGCGGTCATGCTCCTCCCACTCGAGGAAGAGCGTCGGCCGCTCGCGGTTCAGAAGTCCCTCGAGACACGCGGCGAAGCGGGCAAGGTCATAGCGGAGGACGGTATCGCTTCCGAGCGCGTCCAGCGCGGGTTTTACGGGAAGATACAGCATCGGTTCCTCCTCATGGCACGGGTCCCATGCTTTCTATATTCTATGCTCTATTATACCGGAAAACCGCGCCGTTTGCAAGAGGGAAGCGTCATTCGCCCGGCGGAAATCGCGGAGGCTGCGGAAGAATGCCGAATTTACAGTTTATTCATAAAAATCCATCCGCTTCCGCCGCCCGCAGCGCACGGCCGTGCTATAATAAACAGAAAAGCATCCTCCCGAAAGGAGATCCCCATGAAACTCTGTCGCTTTCCTTTGCCGATGACGGCATCCCTTGCCGCGCCGGACGGATCGGCCGCCCTGACCCTCGAAGCGCATCTTGCGGACGGCGGATGGACCCAGACCGTGCGGCTGTGGTCCGACGCGCACCCGGAACCGCTGATCCTCTCGGCCTCCGGCGTGACCCCCGGCGCGTCCGCTGCGCTGCTCATCCACCCGTGGCGCGCGGAATTCTGGATCGACGGGCATCTCGCGGATGAGGAGTGGCCCGACGGGGAACTGCCCCTGTTCCGTGTCCCCGACGCCCGTTTGATCGCCGCGGGCATCGCCGTGACGTCCGATCCGGATGCGGATGACCGGGCGAACCTGCCTCTCCGCGCCCCGGATTTCCGGACCGACTGCGGCATCTCCGCCAACGACGGTTCCCCGGCGGTCATCGGACGGCTGCTCTCCGTGAACGGCGAGAATCCCGCCGAAGGATGGAAGCCCTCCGACCCGGGCGTATTCGCCGGCGACTGCATGCCCTTCACGGACGCCGATCCCGACGGCGCGGAGCGGTATCACGTCCTCTATCTGAAGGACCGCAGACATCACCGGAGCAAATGGCACAAAGGCGCGCATCAATGGGCGCACATGTCCACCCGCGATTTCAAAAGCTGGGACCTGCATCCCCTCGCCGTGTCGATCGACGACCCGGGTGAAGGCTCGATCTGCACAGGTTCGTGGCTCAAACGCGCCGACGGGACGCACGCGCTCTATTACACCGTCCGGCAGATCGATGCGTCTCCCGCGCCGATCCTCTGCTCCGTGTCGGAAGACGGCTGTCATTTCCGCCGCGATCCGGATTTCCGCATCGAACTGAGCGGACGGTATCACGGTCCGAGCGCGCGGGACCCGAAGGTCGTGCGGGGAGAGGACGGCTGGCACATGTTCGTCACGACCTCGCTCATGACCGGGGAGGGGGCGGGCCGCGGATGCCTCGCGCACCTTGTCTCGGAGGACGGCGCGGCATGGCGGGAGACCGATCCCATCTACGTCTCGCCGGACGGGGATCAGCCGGAGTGCTCGGACTATTTTGTCCTGAACGGCTGGCATTACCTCGTTTTCAGCCATCGCGGGCGCGGGCAGTACCGTCTGTCGCGCGAGCCGTTCGCGGGCTGGATCGCGCCGGGGGATCCGGACATCCCCTGCGAGAGCGTTCCGAAGGCGGCGATCTGGCACGGGAGGATCCTCTTCACCGGCTTCCGTCGGATCGAGGGCTACGCCGGGACGCTGACCTTCACCGAGGCATGGCAGGATCCCGACGGCACGCTGCGGTTCTGACGAAGGGCCCGCAGAGACTTCCGAAAACAGAAAGATCCCGGACAGGAGAGAATCCGTCCGGGATTCTTGGATTCAGCGGTTCAATGGTTCTCCGCGAGCCAGATCGACATGCGGGACTGGATCTTTCCGGCGCAGTCCGCCGCACTCCCCACACCGCCGAGGAAGGAGGAGATCTCCTCGCGGATAATGGAAGCAACCTCAAACGGCAGCTCCTCGTAAGCGGGAGCGACCGGCGCGTCGAGGAAGGCGCGGACCCGTGCGATCTGCTCCTCGTCCGGCGGCTCCGCCTCGTATGTGCCGTATTGGCTGGTCAGTCCCATCATTTTCATCATCTGATCGATATCGCTGCGCGCTCCTTCAAATTCATCCGGTTTGTAGCTGATCATCATATTCCATCTTCCGGACGCGAAGTGCAGCATCAGGTGATCCCGCATGGACTGTGCTTCTTCGTCATAGATGGATTTCAGCGAGGATTTGCCGACCCCGAACATCCACTCCTGTTCGTTTGGGGAGCGGAAGGTCGTGCGGATGAATTCCCAAGAGAGATCCGGATGCGCGGAGGTTTTCATGATGACGAAGGTGTGTTCCGCGCTGAGAAGCGCTCGGTGCAGCGGATCCTCGGACGGATACCCGACGATCACATAATCCGGATCGTTGAAGATGGATTCGAAATACAGCGGGCTTTCGCTTCCGTCGAACGATTCCCCGACAAGGGCGATCTTCCCCTCGAGATAATAGCTGCGCGGGTCCATCTTCGGGATCATGCGGTGCACCTCTTTTTCCGACGGGAGGGAATCAAGGAACTCGAGGTAGCGGATATAGAGCGGCGAATCGAACGAACAGGTCCCGGCGTCGCGGTCGATGAACTGCTCGTCGACCGTCGGGATCGGATACTTTCCGCGCGAGGCATGGGTCGTGAGGACCTGGTCCTCAGGCAGGCTCGCCGCGAAGTCGAAGAAGGTCCCGAGATCCCATCCGTTATCGTCGGCGTATCCGCGCAGAAGGGAGGAGGTCGAGAAGAGGGTCATCTTGGAGAAGTAAGGCGAGATGCCCCAGATGCCGCCGTCCCTGCTCCGGAAATAGGAGAGGACCGAGCCGAAGAGGTTTTCTTCGTTCACCGTGTCGTCCGCGGCGAGATAGGGCGTCAGGTCGACGGTCAGACCCTTGTCGCGCAGCGTGCGGATCGAGACCGAGCTGTCGTAGCCGTAGACCATGTCCGGCTTGACGATCCCGTTCAGGATATCGATCATCAGCTTCTGCTGCGCGTCCGTGTCGTAGATCGAATAGTCGAGGAGGGAGATCTCCGTCCCCGGGTGGTCGCGGTTGAAGCGCACGATCTCCGCCTTGATGTTGTCGTCCATCTGTCCGGCATAAGCCAGCTGGAGCTTGACCGTTTCCGCGGGGATCTCTTCTTCCCACGGGCGGTACAGGGTCGGCAGGCAATAACTTTTGCCGTCCTTCTGCGCGACGGAATAGAAGAGGAGCGTGTCCGGGGCGATGACGTGCAAAAATTCGTCGTGTTCTCCGCTGGCTGAGATGCCGGTGAGAGAATGCACGATCCCCGACGCGATGAAGTTCATGACGGATTCCGCCGTCCGGGTACCGTCCTCCCCCGTCACGAGCCGGGAAACGCCGTCCGCGGTGTCGAAGTAGAGGGTCCCGTCCGCGGTGAAGACGATGGTCCGCGCGCCTTCGGCGAGGGGGAGGACCTCGTCATAGGAGCCGGTTTCCCGGTTCAGCTTCGCCGCGCCCCATCCGACATCGAGCCCGTAATTGGAGCACGCCCAGACCGCCCCGTCCGGATCGACGGCCATCGAGCTGATCCAGGTGCCCGCGCGGACCCGGCAGACCGATTGCAGATCCGCGCCGTACGCATAGGTGTCGCCGTTCATGGTCATCCAGAGCGTGCCGTCCCCGGCGATCGCCATGACCGTGGGAGACCATTCCGGGGGCATCTCCGGGAGGGAATCGAGCGCGGTGTCGAGCAGGAGCGATCCGTCGGTGAGGCTCATGCGGTTCAGACGATACGTCCGCTTGTCCCCGACCCAGCCGAGGACATACCAGAACGATTCCCCGTCGAATGCGGAGGCGGCGAGATAGTCCGCATCTCCGAAGGGGATCTCCATGGTCGAGAGGAGCGCGCCGTCCGCCGAAAAGCGAAAGAGCGAGCAGTCGGCGCTGCTGCCGGCTGTGTTTATCTTCTGCGCCGCGAGCAGGAATTCGCCGGAGGCGTCCAGGTGCGCGCCGCCCATGGTGATGAGGGAATAGCCCTCCGGGAGCGCGACGGGAGCGGCGGCAAATCGTTCGCCGGCACTCGCGGCTCCGACGGACAAAATTTCCTCCGCGCCGTGGGTCGGGGTGGCGTTTTCGGATTTTTGGCAGGCGAAGAGCGTCAGAGCCAGGAGAAAGACAAGAAACAGCGAGATCCGTTTCACGGGGGCACCTCCTTCGAGAGGATTCGATCTGGTTGATTCTATTATACAGGATCGCGGGAAATTTGTCAAGCTCTACGGCTGAAAACTGCGACATTTCTCCTGTCAAATCGCATGAAAAAGAAAAACGCCTCCCCCGCTTGCAAGTGAGGCGCGGATGGTGTATAATAGAGAAAACCAACCGACATCGGAAAGGCAGGATCATGAAAAAGACAGTTCTTCGGAAATACGCGCGGCTCATCGCGGAAGCGGGCGTCAACGTCCGGCCGGGCCAGGAGGTCTTTATCGCCGCGGGCCTCGATCAGCCGGAATTCGTAAAAATGGTCGCGGAGGAATGCTACAAGCTCGGCGCAGTCCGCGTCACGGTCGACTGGGACTATCAGCCCCTCTCGAAGGTGGACAACCGATACTGCACGGTCGAGACCCTCGGCTCCCTGACGGGCTATCAGAAGGCGCGCTGGGAATACTACGTCGAGAAGATCCCCTGCCGCATCTACCTCGATTCCGACGACCCGGACGGCCTCTGCGGCATCGATCAGGACAAGATGCTCCGCGCGCAGCAGATGCGCTATCCGCTCATCAAGGGCTACCGCGACGCGCTCGAAAACAAGTATCAGTGGTGCATCGCCGCGGTCCCCGGTCCGGCGTGGGCGAAGAAGCTCTTCCCGGATCTGACGAAGCATCAGGCCATGGAGAAGCTCTGGGAGGCGATCCTCTCGACGAGCCGCGTGATGGACGATCCGGTCGCCGCGTGGAAAGAACACAACGACGACCTGCACGCCCGGTGCGCCTATCTCAACGGCCTCGGCATCGACAAGCTGCACTACACCGCTTCGAACGGCACGGATCTCACCGTCGGCATGATCCCCGAGGCGGAGTTCAAGGGCGGCGGCGATACCAGCCTGCAGGGGATCTTCTTCAACCCGAACATCCCGACCGAGGAGTGCTTCATTTCCCCGATGCGCGGGGCGGCGGAGGGCATCGTGTACGCCTCCATGCCGCTCAGCCGCGAGGGACAGCTCATCGAGAACTTCTGGATCCGCTTCCGGGAGGGCAGGGCGGTCGAGTGGCACGCGGAGAAGAACAACGGGCTCCTCACCAACATCATCACGGCGGACGAAGGCGCGGCCTATCTCGGCGAATGCGCGCTCGTCCCGTTCGATTCCCCGATCCGGCAGACCGGACTGCTCTTCTATAACACCCTGTTCGACGAGAACGCCGCCTGCCACCTCGCGCTCGGCATGGGCTTCGCCGATTCGATCCGGGACTTCGAGCACAAGACCCTCGAGGAGTGCCGCGCGCTCGGCGTCAACGATTCGATGATCCACGTCGATTTCATGATCGGCACGGCGGATCTTTCGATCGACGCCGTAACGCGCGCGGGAGAAGTCGTCCCCGTCTTCCGCAACGGGAACTGGGCGTTCTGAGACGGAGAGGGGGACCGGCATGAAGAAACGAACGGCGGCAGCGCTTCTCGCCGTGATCTGCCTCTTCTCGGGCGGATGCGGCAGGGAGAGCGCAGCGGAGGAGGAAAGCACGCCGGATGCGGCGGAAACGGCTGAAATCACGGATACCAACAAAACGGAAGGAGACATGGATATGGTGATCGGCGAAACTGTCCCGGATCCGGCTGAAATGACGACCGTGGACCGCGCGGCATATCTCGAGGGGAAGCTCTGGGAAGCGTACAGCCGCGCGCAGTGTCAGGATGAGAAGAGAATCGCGGAGGACAAGGCGAAATCCATTTCCCTCGGCGGCGTCACGATGAAATACGGCATGAAGACCGTCGGCGAGCCGGATGAAAACGGTCTGTATTCGCTTTACATCGCGCTGCACGGCGGCGGATCGGACGAGACCGGACGGATCAACGACGACCAGTGGCGGCAGATGGCGACCTACTATCTCGGCGGCGTGAAGAGCGGCGTCTACGTCAACCCGCGCGCCGTGCGGGACACGTGGGACTGCCACTCCAACCCGGAGTCCTACCCGATCTACGACAGACTCATCGAGAACATGATCCTGTTCCACGCCGTGGATCCGAACCGGGTCTATATCCTCGGCTTCTCGGCGGGCGGCGACGGCGTCTACCAGATCACCCCGCGCATGGCGGACCGGTTCGCGGCGGCCAATATGTCGGCGGGGCATCCGAACGGTGTTCAGCTCGACAGCCTGTACGACATGCCCCTGCAGCTTCAGGTCGGGATCAACGATTCCGCCTACGACCGGAACAAGGTGACGGCGCAGTACGACATGATCCTCGACAAGCTCCACGACAAATACGGCGGCGGGTATGTTCACCGCACGAAGATCCACGTCGGCTTCGCGCACAATTTCGCGGACTACGACGACAAGCAGCACGAGATCGTCAGCGACATCCGGACGTTCTTCCGCACCGGGGAATACGAGAGCGTCAAATCCGTGACGAGCGCCCTCCGCTTCCTCGACGAGTTTGTCCGCGATCCGCTGCCCGATATGGTCGTGTGGAACCTCGGCGTTCGCGCGTCAAAGCGGGAGGTCGACAGCTTCTACTGGCTGTCCGCGCCGCAGAAGGTGACGAAGGGGATCATCACGGCCCGCGCCGACCGGGAGGCCAACCGGATCGAGATCAAGACCGACGGGAACGTGAACGGCGATTTCTCGATCCTCCTCTCCGCGCGGATGTTCGATTTCGACCGGCCCGTCACCATCGTGATCGACGGCGAGGAGCGCGAGGTCACGCCGGAGATCCGCGAGGATGTCATGGAAGAAACGCTCGGCGAACGCGGCGATCCCTCGTACATCTTCGAGGACCGCGTCTCCGTCTCCGAGCTTTTCGGCTGATGCCGTTTCGAAACAAAAGGAGCGGGTACGTCCGTTTTCAGGGCGTACCCGCTGTTTTGACGGAAGAGGGATCCCGACGTCCGCGTCTCCTCCCTCAGATCGCGAGCGGCGTGCCTTCCCAGTCCGGATCGGGCGCGACGCCGAGGAGGGAGGTGATCGTCGGCGCGAGGTCGATGATGTTCCCGCCGGGCAGCTCGCGGCTCTCGCCGTTCTTTTCCCAGCAGAGGATCGGGATCGTCATGTCTTCGGGCATGTCGGATCCGTGCGAGCGTCCGTGACCGCCGTGGTCCGCCGTCAGGAAAACCGTGTATTCGTCGGGAATGGTCTCGCATACCCGGCGGATCTGATCGAAGGATCCGGAGACGGAGCGCAGGTATTCGTCGCCCATCCAGCCGTATCCATGGCCCGCTTCGTCCGTCCAGCCGAGATAGAGGAACGCGAAATCCGGACGGTCGCTGACGAGATAGTCGATGGCGAGATCCGTCGTCCGGGAGCAGGCCTTCTCATATGTGTACGCGTGACCGGAGACGAACGCCGCGAAGGCCAGCGAATCCGGACGGGAGAGGTCCTTCAGCTCCTCCCAGTTGTAGAAGAAGGCGCACCGGCGTCCGGCGGCTTTGAGCACCTCGCACAGACCGCGGACCGGGCGGACCTGCGGCACATAGGTGTTCGTCAGGATGCCGTGGCGTTCCGGCGTGACGCTGTGGAAGAGGGACATGTGGCAGGGCAGGGTGACGGAAGGCATCACCGTCCGGCCTTCGAGCGTATAGCGGCTGTGCGCGAGCATTTCGCCGACAAACGGATTGCCGCAGGCGGCGAGGGAGTCGGGACGCATGCCGTCCACGAGGATGAGAAGAACTTTTTTCATGACAAAGGAGCTCCTTTCAATGTGTCGATGGTTGGGTCTTGCCTGTTCCGATCACGGCGCGATCTTCTCGAAGACCCGATAATCGTCGACCAGCGCGATCTCGTCGAGGTAGAACGGCGTGCCGAGCATATCGTCCGAGGAGAGGTCAAAATACATGTAAACCGCCTTGATCGAGCGGGAATCAAAGGTCGAGCCGGATCCGGTGCGCTCCGCGAAATCGGCTGTCGGGAACGCGAGCCAGCCCTTGAAGTCCTGGACCGAGGAGGACTGCGCCGCGCCGAAGCATCCGTCCGTGCCGTGGTACATCGTCTTCCATTCGGTCTCGCCCTCCGCCAGACAGTAGAACGGCAGGTCGGTGCGTCCGTCGATGTCGTCGGTGGAGTAGAGCTCGTCGTATTTCGTCACGAAGCCGAAGCATGCCTTGCGGAAATCGATGCCCGTGAAATCGACCCAGACGCGGAGGTAGCGCGCGCTCGGGTAGTCCTGCGGGATGTGATTGACGGCGTCGGCATAGAGGTAGAGCCCGCGGTTGCTGTGGCTCGAGGCATTCACGGTCACCGCGCCCGCCTTCGATCCGCCGAAGCCGTGTCCCTCTTCGATCGAGAGGACCGTGTCGCGGATGATGCCCGCGCCGTTCCACTCGCCAGCGAAGTAGTCGCCGTTCGCCTCGCCGCCGAACACGCCGTTATCCGTGGACCGGCGGAGCCGCTTGTAGCTCTCGAAATCGGTGAAGGTCCCGACGTAAGTCACGGGGTTGTCCGTTTCATAGGGAACGATCACGCTGGCGGGCGTTTCGAAGGATGACGTGATCGGCTCGCCCTCGACGCCCCACGCGTTGACGGGATAGACCGATACGGTGTAGGTCTTGCCGTCGTGCAGGCCCTTGACCTGACAGGAAACCGTTTCGGGCATCGGCTCGAAGTAGTATTCCGAGAAATACTTGACCTCCTTCCGGTGACCATCCGTCTCCGCGACGAGACGGTAGCTGTAGATGCACTGATCGTCCTTGGCCTGCGGGACGGTGACCGTCACGGAGCTCTCCGTGATCTTGTCAAGCGCGATCTCGCTGCCCTCCTCGAAATACGGAGCAGAGGCCGTCTCCCCGCGCGCGGGGGTATAGAGGAAGGTCGACGGATCGGACGGCTTCTCGATCCAGTAGCGGAGCTGGGTGTCCGGATCGTCGGTGTTGGAGGGCGTTTTGAAGAAATCGTCCGTCAGGAGGTTGTACGGCTGGATGAGGACCCGGCCCTCCGCATCCGCTTCGACGATGTAGTACTGCGCCGCGTTCTCTTTTCCGGGCGGCAGCGTTCCGCCGGTCATGCCGCGCTCCATCTCGAAATAATAGAGCGTTCCCGTGTTGAGAAAGGTGCATTCCTCCTGCCAGATCGAAAGCGGGTTGTTCATCGGACCGTGGGAGTCGCCGGAAAAGTCGATGACCTGCGGGTACGCGCCGAGGGCTTTGCGCACCATGGCGTAGTCCGGGGTGTACCACGACCGGCTGACGTAGACGGTGTCCTTGATGTGATGATACCGGAAGGAGAAGATCGGCATGCCGGGCGCGTCCTCCGCCGCCGTTTTCAACTCTTCCTTCAGCCATCGGATCTGGGCCGCCGGGTAGTCGTTCGTATTGCGCGGGGAAAGTCCGATGATGTGGAAGCCGTTGATGACGACGTGGGGATCGAGCGTGTCGCTCATGCAGGCGAGGAACACGTCGGGACCGCCGCCGATCCACTCGTGGTTGCCCATCGTGGCGATGAGCTGCGTCTCCGGACGGATATGCTTCCGGATGATCGTGTTCAGCGCCTTGAATTCGGATTCATATCCGGTGTTGGTGATGTCGCCCGCCATGAGTACCGCGTCGAGGGTCTGATAGGTAGGGTGCGCGTCGGCGTAGCGGTAGGCGGTGTCGAAGAGCTTGCCGAGCCGCACGGCGCGTTCGTTCGTCGTGTCGGTGATGTGCGTGTCGGAGCAGACGGCAAGGCGGATCGCCGGAACAAAGTTCGCGAGCGGATCGTCCGGTTCCGGCTCGGTCTGCGGAGCCTCGGTTTCCGGGGGCTGTGCTTCCTCGGGGACCGGCTCGCCGGGAAGCTCTCCGGGCTCCTCGGCAGGGAGGGACTCCGGAATCTCCGCGGGGATCGGATCGGCTTGCCGGCAGGATACGAAGAGCAGCGTCAGGCTGAGGAACACGGACGCGATGCGGCATATCCGCCGAAGGAGAGGGGACGGGTTGAACATGGGATACCTCCGGGATGCATGGTTCGTTCTGGCTGTCATTATACTCCATCGCGTCCGCCTCGTCAAGGCTTTTCGCGAATCCCATTGACGCGGCACGCACGATTGTGCTATAATACTGTTGCAAATTCCAGCGCGTCAGGAGGCATATCATGAAGCGCATCAACCGGAACCGGGCCCTCATTCTGCTGGCCGCCCTGCTGGCATCGGCCGCGCTCACATCCTGTCAGAAGAAGGCGGAACCGGCCGCGGAGCCCGCGGAGGCGGCAAAGCCGGAGAACATCGCATTGCCGGCGGAGGATGCCGCGGCGAACGAGGAGGAAGAGGGAAGGGCGAACCCGTGGACCGAACCGAAGCACCCGCTCCGCTTCGACGAGAACGGGGAATTCCGCATCCTCGTCTTCTCCGACATCCACGGCGGGGGGGCAAAGATCTCGAATCTCGCGAAAACCAACATCGCCCTGCTCGTCGGACGCGAGGATCCCGATCTCGTCCTCCTCGACGGGGACAACACATGGGGACTCAAGGACGAGAAAACACTCAGAAGCTGCGTCGGCGACATCGTCGAGGCGATCGAGGAGCGGCACATCCCGTGGGCGCACGTCTACGGGAACCACGACGCCGAGTCGAACAACGTCCAGAAAGAGGCGCAGCAGCAGATCTACGAGTCCTTCGAGTACTGCGTATCCGAAGCCGGCGATCCCTCGCTGTCCGGGGTGGGGAATTACGTCCTGCCCGTATACGCATCGGACGGGAGCCGGGTGCTCTTCAATGTCTGGATGCTCGATTCCGGCCAGTACATCACGTCGGCGGAACGGGCGGCGCTCGCTCCGATCGCCGGCATCTTCCCGGGATATACGGGCTGCGAATACGATTTCATCCGTCCTTCGCAGATCGAATGGTACCGGGAGACATCCCGGGCGATGGAGGAGTACGCCGGAGCAAAGGTCCCGGGGCTCATGGCGTTTCACATCCCGCTGCAGGAGAGCTACGCCGCGTGGGTCAACCGGGAGGCGCTCGAGCACACCGGCGAGAAACGGGAGGCCGTCTGCTCCTCCGCGATCAACTCCGGCATGTATTCCGCCCTGTTTGAGCGCGGGGACGTCAAAGCCGTGGTGAACGGCCACGACCATGTGAACGATTACATGGTGAATTACGGCGGCATCAAGCTCTGCTACTGCTCCACGGTGAGCGAGACGGGCTACTGCGATATGGACATGCTCGGCGCGCGCGTCTTCGTGATCCGCGAGGACGATCCCGCCGACATCCGGACCTATATGAGTTATGTCGACGAGAGCCGGATGGAGGATCCCGACGCGTTCCTTGACGCCGAACCGCTTCCCGGCGGTGTGGTGCTCGACTTCGAGACCTATGAGCCCGAGATCGAGAAATGCGGCTGGGACAACAATTACAACGACGGGGCACACGTCGCTCAGATCACGGCGTCGCTCGAAGACGGGCACGGCGTGAACGGCTCCCGCGCGCTGGCCGTCGGGCGGCTCAACTTCGGCGATTCGACCGAGTCGAACAACGCCGAGGTGAAGATCCCGATCGAGAATCCCGGCACGCTCGGCGAACTGCGCTATCTGCGCGTCTGGATGGATCTCGCGGGCGGGGAAAAGCCGATCGACTTCCGCAAGGCGTGCTTCGGCCTGATCGTCAACGGCATGGACCTCATGCCGTACCGCACGGACGATCTCGACAGCCCGTCCCCGTTCTGGGTCCTGCCGGAGGGCGAGACGACCTGGAAGCGGATGAGCCACGGCTCCGACGGATGCTTCGGCGCGCAGCAGGACAGCTCCGTCAAAGGCTTCAAAGGCTGGCTCGCGTTCCCGGTCGAGAACATGTTGAGGCGCGGGACGCTGGATGAGCTCACCGAATCCTCCTGCGTGACGGGCGTGTACTTCTATTACTGCTTCTCCTCCCGGGAGATGGCGGGGCAGAGCGCGTACCTCGACGAGATCGCGCTGGTCGCGGATTACACGGATTTCAACTGATCGGAAGCACGGCATGAGAAAAGGACGCGTGCCCGCGGGTGCGCGTCCTCTTTTCATGGGAATGGAGATCAGCCGTTGTTCTTGAGCGCTTCGACGATCTTGACGGTCTTCTTTTCGAATCCCTTGGCAGACCGCTTTTCCGCCGAGGCGTAGTTTCCGTTTTTGACGCCGATGCCGTAGGCTTCGATCGGCGAGAAGTCTCCGATCGCGTAGCAGAGGTCGAACGCGCGGATCGTGATGAACTTGCGGAGCAGCTGCGCGCTCTGTTCGTCGCGTGCGCCCTTGCCGATGACGGTCTTGTTGATGTAGTCGTCGAGTACGTTGTCGTAGGTGTAGGCGGCAAGCGCTTCGAGCAGGGTGCCGAGGCGCTCGATGTCCGGGCAGTCGGAGGGGACCATGACCGTGTACGGCTGCTGGCAGTAGACCATGCCCTCCGTGTTCTCTTCGAGCGCGGGATAGCAGATGATGCCGTAATCGTCTTCCTTGTCGCGCAGGTTGCGGAAGTCTCCGAGCAGGCGGCTGTAGAAGAGGCACCGCCCGTCCTTGAACATGTTGCGCGTCTCGTCGTTCCGTCCGGGAACGGAGAGATTCTTGTCGTTGATGATCTTGCCGAGCATGTTGCCGACGGCCATGACGTTTTCCTGCGAAATGTCCATGACGAAGGCTTCCGTCTCGTTGTCATAGTGCGCGAGGCGCAGGTTCGAGGCGTATAGGCTCGGCAGATACTCGAACTCGCGTCCGGACCAGCCGAAGGTGTCCGATTTGGCGTCCATTTTGCCGTCGCCGTTTTCGTCCTTCACGACGACGTTCATCATGTCGTACATCGCGTCGAGCGTCCACTTGCCTTCCATATAAAGGTCGTACGGGGAGTCGGTGACGGCGTTGTTCGTGAGCAGGTAGCCGTTGTAGAAGAGGACCGCGACGCTTTCATAGTGGTCCCAGCCGATGTCCGGGTAGCCGTAGAAGAGCTTGTCGAAGAAGGTCAGGGTTTTCTGCGAGCCCTGGTCCCAGTAGGGCTTGGTGAGGTCGATCGTGGGCAGGTCGGAGACCGGAAGGACATAGTTCACGGTGATGAGACCCATGCAGCTGCCCGAGAGCACGTAGCCGAACGCGACGTCGCCGGTCCCGGAGGTCACGCACTGCTTGATGCCGTTCACGGAGCCGTTGTGATTCTCCACGATTTCGATGTTGTACTTGTCCTGAACGGCGATCTGACGGTTATAGATGCCGTCGGAGAACACGTCGCCGGTCAGCTCCTCCACGGTGAACCCGCTGTAATACTCGGCGCTCAGTCCGTCGTTCGCGATGTTGAAGGTCCATCCGCCGAAGTCCTCAGCCGGCAGTTTCTCGTAAAAGTGACTTGCGCCGTCGTCCTCTTCTTCGGGGACTCCGTCCGCGGACGGCGTCTGGTCCGTGACGGCGGTTTTATCCGGCTCGCCCTCATCCTGCTGCTTTTCGGAGCAGGCGGCGAAGGACGGCAGAAGCAGAAGGAGCGCGAGAAGCAGAGCTCCCGTTCTTTTCAAATATGACATAAATTCCTCCCGATATATGATGATGGCCGGACACCCGGCCGCGTCCTGCATTTATCATACCACAACGGAGGGATTCTTTCAAGTATTTTTTTGTGCATTCCGCAGATTTTTTATACATGATCCGTCGCGATCCGCATAAACTTCCGGATTCTTTTTTCGCAATGCTCTTGACAAGAGAGCAGAGGAATGGTATAATGCAGGATGTAGGGTAATACCTAATACTTATTTATACGTTATTTTGGGAGGAAACACATGATGAAGAGTCTGCTCAAAATCATGCTGGCCGGTGTGCTCGTAGCACTTCTGACCGTTTCCGTCGGCGCGGCGATGTTCACCGATGTCGACAGCTATTCGACCTTTGAAGCGGGCGGAGATCCCGTCTTCAACATGGACGATGAAGCGGACATCAAGGACTACTGGACCGGCGAATGGAACGGCCCGAACGACAACGGCGACGAGATCACCGTTGAGATCGCGGACGGCAAGGGCTATGCCGGCACGAAAGCCATCGCGGTTTCGTCGAGCGGTACCGCGAACGTCGGCCTCTATCTCTACGCAAACGCCGGCAACGGCATCGCAAAGTCCTATCCCGGCGCGCAGTATCTCCGCGTCTGGATGGATCTCTCCGAGGTCGGCTTCCGCAAGGCGAACTTCGGTGTGGTCAACAGCCTCGCATGCCTGTTCACGACCGACGAAGTCGACGCCGCATGGGACTGCCCGTTCTGGTTCTCCGCTGACGGCGTGAACTGGACCGAGATGGCCCACGGCGGTGACGGCTGCTTCGGCGACGCGCAGGACAGCGATACGTTCGGTCTCGCCGGCTTCTTCGCTTTCCCGGTGAAGGACTTCACCATCCGTTCCAGCGCGAACTGGGAAGCCTACGACGAGCTGACCCCCTGCGATCCCGAGGATGTCTGGGGCGTCTACCTCTTCTGGGACTACTCGGACAACCGTGTTCCCGGCAGCCCGTTCTACATCGACAACATCG
Source organism: Clostridia bacterium (assembly GCA_017540285.1). Taxonomy (GTDB): domain Bacteria; phylum Bacillota; class Clostridia; order Oscillospirales; family CAG-272; genus UMGS1696. Next base: position 16,370 of record JAFYBI010000512.1, read on the forward strand.
AGTTTGTCGAGGACTACAAGGTCTTCGATTATGACGTCGTCGCAACCGAATCCACGGCTGAAAAGGTGACGTACGATCTCCCCGAGATCACCACCGATGCGAAGGCTCTCCTCGATACCGCTGACGTTTACCTCTCCTTCGATGACGGCATTTCCGACGCGAAGGGCCACTCCGTCGCTCCTGTCGGCGAAGTCGCAACGGTTGACGGCATCTCCGGCAAGGCAGTCAAGATGGACTCCGACACCGGTTACATCAC
>JAFYBI010000513.1 GCA_017540285.1 Clostridia bacterium
CGATCCGCGGCTTCCGCGAGATCATCGAAGGCCGCTGCGACGAGCTGCCGGAGAGCGCGTTCCTCTATATCGGGACGATCGACGAGGCGTTTGAGAAGGCGAAATCCTCGCGGTGACGGGAGGCGGAAAGATGAAAGCGTTCAGGCTTCAGATCGCCGCGCCGGACGGGCTCCGGTATGACGGAGAGGCGTTTCAGCTTTCCGTCCGCGGGATCGCCGGGGACCTCGCGATCCTGGCGGGGCACATCCCGTTCGTGACCGCGCTGAAGGACGGCGAATGCCGGGTGTACGTCGGCGAGGACGGCGAAGTCATCCGCCGTGCGCACTGCAGCGGGGGGATGCTGATCGTCTCGCACGACGCCGTGCGGGTGATGTCGTCCGACTTCACGTGGAAAGAGGAATAAAACCGCATCCGGGAAAAACCGCGAAAATGAAAACAGCTGCCGCACCTCTCCTGATTTCCGGGAGAACGTACGGCAGCCTTTTGTGTTCGTCTCTTTCTTCTTATTCCTTCGCGCGCATTTCCGCGTCCGCCGTCTGCAGCAGGTCAATGATCGACAGCTGCTGTGGGCAGACGCCTTCGCATGCGCCGCATCCGACGCACTTCGACGCGTCGTGCCCGTCCCGGATCACCCGGCGGTAGTCCCAGTTCCCTTCGAGCGTCTCGTTGAACTGGAATTTGCTGTTCCAGATCGAGAAGATGCGCGGGATGTCGACGTCGTTCGGGCACGGCATGCAGTACCGGCACCCGGTGCACCCGACCTTCGTGCGGCTCTCGTAGGCCTCGCGGACACGGTCCATCAGCGCGAGCTCCTCCTCCGTCATCGCGCCCGCCGTGCAGCGGTCGAAGATCGCGAGGTTGTCCTCGGTCTGCTCCATGTTCGTCACGCCGGAGAGAACGGTCGCGACCTCGGGGAAGTTGCACAGCCAGCGGAACGCCCATTCGACGGGGCTTCGCTTGACGGGGAACGCGTCGTACAGCGCCTGCACGTTGTCCGGAGCCGTCGCCAGCTTGCCGCCGCGCAGGCCCTCCATGACGACGATCGGCACGCCGCGCTCGCCTGCCAGACGGACGCCCTTGACGGTAGCCTGGTTGTTCACGTCCATGTAGTTGAACTGGACCTGGGCCATATCCCAGTCGTACGCCGTGAGGATCTCCTCGAACGCCTCGTAATTGTCGTGGAAGGAGAAGCACGCGTACTTGATCTTGCCCTGCGCCCTGGCTTCTTCGAGGAAGTCGAGCGCGCCGAGATCGCGCATCTTGTGCCAGCTGTCGCGGTTGAGGGCGTGGAGGAGGTAGAAGTCGATGCAGTCCGTTTCGAGGTCCTCGAGGGACTCGCCGAGGATGCGCCACATGTCGTCCTTCGTCTGGACGGGCCAGGTCGGGAGCTTGGTGGCGATATAGACCTTTTCGCGGTAGCCGTCGCGGAGCGCGTGGCCGAGGGCGATCTCGTTCTTGCGGCCGCCGGAATAGACGTAGGCCGTGTCGACGTAATTGACGCCGAGATCGATCGCGTGCCGGATGGCGGGGGTGGAGATCTCCTCGTCGACGACGTCGGTGCCGTCCTCGAGCTTCTTCATCGGCCAGCGCATGCATCCGACGCCGAACGCGGACACCTCGATCCCGAGCTTTTCGATTTTTCTGTACTGCATGGCAAACTCCTTTTCATCTTCTTTTCGTCTTCGCCGTTGATTCGTCCGGAACCATTGTATCATGAATCGGCGGGGATGTCAAGCGAAATAGTAAAAACGCGGGGAGAATTTTAAAAATCTCGAGAGAACGATTTTTCCCGACTCCCCTTGACATCCGCGGTGAGAGGTGATATAATACTTTCACATGGGTTCAAGTGAACCTGTGTGAAAGAAGAAAATACATGTTCCGGCACTTGCCGAAAGAAAGGAGCAAACCGTGGACC
>JAFYBI010000514.1 GCA_017540285.1 Clostridia bacterium
GCAGCAGTCCATGGGCAAGGCGGAGGGCTATGTGCAGGAGATCATGAACGGCCAGAAGGTCGTCAAGGTCTTCTGCCGCGAGGAAGAGGCCAAGGCGGACTTTGAAAAGCTCAATGCCGCGCTCTGCGAGGACAGCTTCAAGGCCAACGCCTATGCCAACACCCTCGGACCGGTCATCGGCAACATCGGGAACGTGCTCTACGTGCTCGTCGCGATCGTCGGCGGCGCGCTGCTCCTCACGGGGGCGCCGAACTTCTCGCTCTCCGGGCTGCCGATCAGCATTTCGATCATCGTCCCGTTCCTCAACATGGCAAAGCAGTTCACGGGCAACGTCAACAACCTCTCCCAGCAGATCAACTCCATCGTCATGGGCATGGCGGGCGCGGACCGCGTCTTCTCCCTCATCGACGAGGAACCGGAGGCGGACGACGGCTACGTGACGCTCGTCAACGCGAAGATCGGCGCGGACGGCACGGTCGAGGAGACCCCGGAGCATACCGGTCACTGGGCGTGGAAGCATCCGCACGGCGACGGCACCACGACCTATACGCCTCTCGCGGGCGACGTCCGCCTCACCGACGTGGACTTCTCCTACGACGGGGAGAAGCAGGTCCTCACGGACGTCTCCGTCTACGCCGAGCCCGGCCAGAAGGTGGCCTTCGTCGGCGCGACCGGCGCGGGCAAGACCACGATCACCAACCTCATCAACCGCTTCTACGACATCGCGGACGGCAAGATCCGCTATGACGGGATCAACATCAACAAGATCAAAAAGGCCGATCTGCGCCGCTCCCTCGGGATCGTTCTGCAGGATACGAGCCTCTTCTCCGGGACGGTGCTCGAGAACATCCGCTACGGCAGGCTGGACGCCACGGACGGGGAATGCGTCGAGGCGGCGAAGCTCGCGGGCGCGGACGACTTCATCACCCGCCTGCCGGAGGGCTACGCGACCGTGCTCTCGAACAACGGCGCGAACCTCTCACAGGGCCAGCGTCAGCTGATCGCGATCGCGCGGGCCGCCGTGGCTGATCCGCCGGTGCTCATCATGGACGAGGCGACCTCCTCGATCGACACCCGCACGGAGGCCATCGTCTCCCGCGGCATGGACAGCCTCATGGAGGGCCGGACGGTGTTCGTCATCGCGCACCGCCTGTCGACCGTCATGAACTCGGACGTCATCATGGTGCTCGACCACGGCCGCATCATCGAGCGCGGCTCGCACGACAAGCTCATCGCCGAGCGCGGCACATACTACCAGCTCTACACCGGCGCGTTCGAGCTGGAATAAGGAGGGATCCCAATGAAATTCGTATCGTGGAACGTCAACGGATTCCGGGCCGTTTTGCAGAAGGGCTTCGCCGATTTCTTCGACGCGGTCGTCGCGGACGTCTTCTCGATCCAGGAGACCAAGATGCAGCCCGGCCAGGCGCAGTTCGAGCGGGAAGGGTACCGCGTCTATTATTCGAGCGCGGAGAAGAAGGGCTATTCCGGCACCGCCGTCTTCACGCGCCGGGAGCCGCAGGCCGTTTTCTACGGCATCGACGGCAAGTACAGCGACGAGGGCCGCCTCATCACGCTCGACTTCGGGGACCTGTACCTCGTCAACTCCTACACGCCGAACGTGCAGCGCGAGCTCACCCGCCTCGATTACCGCATGGTCTTCGAGGACGATCTGAGGGCCTATCTCTCCGCGCTGGACCGGGAAAAGCCCGTCGTGCTCTGCGGGGACCTCAACGTCGCGCACGAGGAGATCGACATCAAGAACGCCAGGGCAAACATCGGCAACGCGGGCTTCACGTACGAGGAGCGCGGCAAGATGACCGATCTGCTCGCGGCGGGCTTCACCGACTCCTTCCGGTATTGCTACCCCGACCGCGCCGACGCCTACACGTGGTGGTCCTACATGTTCAAGGCACGCGAGCACAACACCGGATGGCGGATCGACTACTTCCTCGTCTCCGACCGCCTGCGGGGATCCATCGCCGAGGCACGGATCTATCCCGAGGTGATGGGGAGCGATCACTGTCCCGTCGGACTGACGCTCGCGGAGTGATCCGGGGCGGCAAAAACGAAAATTCTTTCCGGAAAAGGGGAAAAGTTTTCTCCTTTTCCGTTTTTTTACTTGTAATTTTCCTTCTATTATGGTATCATATATATTGGCGATGTATCGCCGCGCCGTTTTTCAGTCAACACCATCTTTCATCGATCATCCATCTCCGGAAAGGAACCGACATGCCGAAGACGAAGAATCCGAAATCTTCCGGGAAAACCGAACCCTCCAAAAAATCCTCGGGCGCGAAGACGAAGAAGAGCACCGCGAAGGGCGCCGCCGCGAAGCGGTCCGACGAGAACTCCTTCCTCTCCCAGCTCACCCCCTATATTCTTGCCGCCGTCGCCGTCCTGCTCGCCGTCTGCGTGATCGTGGACGAGGGCGTGGTCGGACGCGGCATCCGCGACGTGCTTGCCGGCCTGTTCGGCACCGCCGTCTACGTCCTGCCCCTTCTGCTCCTCGTCCGGTGCCTCTTCTGGAACCGCGACCGCGAGGAGGGCAGGGGAGGCGTCCGCACCCTCTGCACGGCGGTCCTCGCCATCCTCGCCGCGATGCTCTCCCACATCCTCGGCGGGGGCTATGAATCCCTCGACGCGCGCGTCCACTATCAGGCAGGCGCGGATCTCTGGGGCGGCGGCGTCATCGGCGGGGTGCTCGGCGAACTGCTGCTGCGCGGCTTCGGACGGGTGTTCAGCCTGATCGTCCTCTTTGCCGCCGTCGTGCTGCTTGCTTTGTACATCATCGGCGTGACCCCGCGCGGCGTCGCCGTGTTCCTCGCATACCACCTCGACCGCATCCTCGAAAAACGGCGCGCGAAGAAGGCCGAGGAGGCCGAACGCCGCCAGAACTACGGCCCGACGAAGAATCAGGTCCGCGAGCAGGAATACCTCGCCTATCTGCGCGACAAACGCCGCCGCGAACAGGAGGCGAAGGCTGCGGCACAGACGGCCGGCGAGGCGCCCGCGCAGATCCCCCTGGACCTGCCCTCCCCGACGTCGAAGGCTTCCCGCACGGGGGCGAAGGTGTATCACGTGAAAAAGCGCCGCCTCACCGAGCTCGACATCCCGGTGAGCGGTCCGTCGGAGAATCCGGGTCAGGACGACGCGATCTCCGTTTCGAAGAAAAAACGCAGAAAACAGGCCGGCGCGAAGGATGACACCGTCTACGACCGGGACACCGGGTGGGCCGCCGACGCCTTCCGGGAGCCGGACTCGGCGGATGACGCGCAGAAGGAGCTCGCTTCCCCGGACATCGAGGCGGGCGTCGTGGATGAAAAGATCTTCGACGAGGTCATGCGCCGGACCCGCGAGCGCGTGGAGAAGAGCCGGAAGCAGAGCGGCGTGACCGAGCTGACGCCGTCCTCCGAGATGCCCGCGGCGCAGGTGCAGCCGGTCGTGCACGGCGGGGAACCGATCCCCGAGGACCACGTGCCCGACGAATTCGATTTTCTCCCCGAGGACGGCAGCGTGCCGGAAGAGAGCGCGGCCGGGGGAAGAAAGCCCCGTCCGTCGGCGGCAAAGCCCATGCGCGGCGATGAGACCGACACGGCCAGCCTCGTTTCCTCCGTCGCGGCGGATTCCGAGGGCGGCGTCGCCGATCTCTTCGTGAATCCCGAGGACGCGGAGCTTCTCGACCGCCTGTCCGAACAGTATAAGAATCCGCTCGACGTGAAGCGCGAGACCGTTTCCGCGCCGCTTCCCGAGACGCAGAAGTCCGTGAAGCCGGCCGCGCCGGAATACAAATTCCCGCCGATCGATCTTCTCACGGAGGATCCCGGAGGCGGCGGCGAAGACATCAAGGACGAGCTGCAGGAAAACGCCCTGCGCCTCGTCGAGACCCTCCAGAGTTTCCGCGTCAACACCAAGATCGAGAACATCTCCCGCGGCCCGACCATCACCCGGTACGAGCTTCTGCCGGAGAAGGGCACCCGCGTGCGCTCGATCACCAACCTCGTCGACGACATCGCGCTCAACCTCGCGACGACCGGCGTGCGCATCGAGGCGCCGATCCCCGGCAAATCCGCCGTGGGCATCGAGGTGCCGAACAAAAAGCGCACGACCGTGCACCTGCGGACGCTCATCGAGAACGACCGCTTCATCACCGCGAAGGGGAAGCTGACCGTCGCGCTCGGCGAGGACGTTGCGGGCGAAGCGGTCTACTTCGACATCGCGAAGATGCCGCACCTCCTCGTGGCGGGCGCGACCGGCTCCGGTAAATCCGTCTGCATCAACTCGGTCATCACCTCGCTGCTCTACAAGGCATCGCCCGAGGACGTGAAGCTGATCCTGATCGACCCGAAGAAGGTCGAGCTCAACATCTACAACGGCATCCCGCATCTGCTCGTTCCCGTGGTCACCGAGCCGAAGAAGGCCGCGGGCTCCCTGTCGTGGGCGGTCGGCGAGATGGAACGCCGCTACGGGCTGATCGAGGACATCGGCGCGCGCAACATCACGGAGTACAACAAGCGCGTCATGCTGCACCCCGATTACGAATACATGCCGTCGATCGTCATCGTCATCGACGAGCTCGCGGACCTCATGATGACCGCGCCGGACGACGTCGAGGACTCGATCTGCCGCATCGCGCAGAAGGCGAGAGCCGCGGGCATGCACCTCATCATCGGCACGCAGCGGCCCTCCGTGGACGTCATCACCGGCCTCATCAAGGCGAACATCCCCTCGCGCATCGCGTTCCGCACCTCTTCGCAGATCGACTCCCGCACCATCATCGACGTGGGTTCCGCCGCCAACCTCATCGGCATGGGCGACATGCTCTTCGCTCCCGTCGGCGCGCAGAAGCCGATCCGCGTGCAGGGCGCGTACGTGAGCGAGGACGACGTCGAGAAGGTCGTGAACTACATCAAGAACATGAACGGCGCGGAAGCGGTCTACTCCGACGAGATCGCCAACCAGATCGAGCGCGAAGCCCAGAAGTGCGGCGCGCTCAGCGGCAAAAAGAGCGCGGCGAAGGAAGCCGACGACGGCGACGGAGAGGGCGAGGACCCGATGCTCGGGCAGGCCGTGGAGCTTGCGATCGACTCCGGCAAGATCTCCACCTCGCTCATCCAGCGGCGTCTTTCCCTCGGCTACGGCCGGGCGGCGAAGCTCATCGACCGCATGGAGCAGCTCGGCTACGTGTCGGCGCCGGACGGGCAGAAGCCCCGCGACGTGCTGATCTCGAAGCGCGAGTATCAGGAAATGAAAATGAAGGACGACGCGCCGTTTGACGTGTGAGAATTATGGGAAAATTCATTGTGCTCGAAGGTCTCGACGGCTCCGGGAAGGGGACGCAGACCGAACTGCTCCGGGAGACGCTCGAAGCCGAGGGGCGCCGCGTGCGGGTGATCGAATTCCCGGACTACGCCTCCGAAGGCTCGGCGCTCGTCAGGATGTATCTCGCCGGACGCCTCGGCGCGGATCCCGCGGATACGAACGCCTACGCCGCCTCGATGTTCTTCGCGGCCGACCGGTACGTCAGCTACGTCACCTCGTGGCGCGCGGATTGGCAGGACCCGGACACCGTCGTGCTCGCCAACCGCTACACCACGGCGAACGCCTATCACCAGCTCGCGAAGCTGCCCCGCGGGGAGTGGGACGCCTTTCTCGCCTGGCTCTGGGACTTTGAGTTCTCGAAGCTCGGCCTTCCCGCGCCGGACGCCGTGCTCCTGCTCGATATGCCGGAGCGGGTGTCCTCCGCGCTCGTGAAGCGGCGTGCCGCCGAGACGGGACGGACGCTCGACATCCACGAGACCCACGAGGACTATCTCCTCGCATGCCGGCGCGCCGCCTCTTATGCGGCCCGGACCTGCGGCTGGCGGGTGATCCCCTGCGCGCCGGAGGACGGGGACGAGCCCTTTGCCGTCGGAGAGATCGCCGCGCGCGTGCGGGAAGCCGTCTCGGACATCCTCTGAGGGACGTGCGGGATTCTGCCGCAGAACGGCGCAAAATCCGGAATGTTCAGGAAAATCAAGAAAAAAACGCAACAATGTTTATGAATCGTTCATCGCTTCCGACCGGTGAATATGATATAATAAGATTTGAATCATCATCAGGAGAGGAGCGCGGGCGCAGGGATGCCCCGGTGTGTATCACATGATAATCGAATTCTTGGCAGACGGCTTCGAGGAGATCGAGGCCCTGACGCCGGTGGACGTTCTGCGCCGCGCGGGACTTGAAGTAAAGACGGCTGCGGTCGGCGGACACGGTCTCACCGTGACGGGTTCCCACGGGATCCCGGTGACGGCGGACATGACGGCGGAGGATACGGCGGATCTCGGCGGGATCGACATGGTGATCCTGCCCGGCGGGATGCCCGGGGCGAAGAACCTCGACGCGGACCCGACGGTGGACGCCGTGCTCAGGCGCGTGCATGCGGAGGGGGGGATCCTCGCCGCGATCTGCGCCGCTCCCATGGTCCTCGGACGCCGCGGCTATCTGAACGGAAAAAGAGCGACCTGCTTCCCGGGCTTTGAAGGCGAGCTCGCCGGCGCGGCATACACCGCCGGACGGGTGGAGGAGGACGGCAGGATCGTGACGGCATGCGGCATGGGCGCGGCGACGGAATTCGCCCTCGCGCTCGTGCGGACTCTGAAAGGAGGAGAAGCAGCGGAGGCACTCCGTTCTGCGATACTGGCGAAATGATCAAAAAACAGAAGGACGACATCCGCGAAGAATACAAGGAGCGGCGGCGCGAGATGCCCCCGGAGGACAAATTCCGGCGGGACGAGGCGATCTGCAGGGCGGCCGAGGGGCTCGTGAGCTTCCGGTATGCCGAATACGTGCTCCTGTACGCGGCGACGGCGGACGAGATCGACGTTTCCGCCATCGCGAAGGCGGCGTTCGCGAAGGGAAAGAAAGTCCTCTTCCCGCGCTGCGACCGCAAATCCCACACGATGACCTACCACACCGTCTCCTCCCTCGAAGAGCTGACGGACGACGGCATGGGCGGGCTCGAACCTCCGGCAGAGAATCCCGTCTACGACGCGGAGCATGAGACGGCGGGCGCGGTCTGCTTCGTCCCCGGCCTCGTCTACGACCGCGCGGGCTACCGCCTCGGCTACGGGAAGGGCTTCTACGACCGCTATCTCTCCGGCTTCTCCGGCTGCACGATCGGCGTGGTGTATTCCGATTACATCCTCCCGGAAGTGCCGCGGGGCCGCTTTGACGTCACCGTCGACATCCTCCTTACGGAAAAGGGCGTCCGCGTTACGAAAAACGCGGGAAAGACACGGCCCGGAAAGGTTTGATTTTGCGATCCGGTTTTAAGGCCGCCTTCTGGACGCCGGTCCTCGTGCTGGCGGTTTTCGGATTGATCCTGGCGGCGAACCTCATCCCGACGGAGACGCTCGGGCTCCGGGAGAACCCGTACCTCGCCGTCGTCGTGATCGAACTCCTGATCTATGCGGTGCCGTCGCTCTTCTACTGCCGCATCCGGGGCAGGGAGTTCACGCCGAAGCTGCGGCTCAGGCCGTTCCCGCCGTCCCAGCTTCTGTATCTCCTGCAGGCGTTCCTCTTCCTCTCGTCGGTGACGGTGGTCCTCTCGGTGCTCCTCTACCGGATCGCGCCGGAGGCGTTCGCGTCCTCGTCGGTGACGGAATACGCGGCCTTCGCGCTCGGCGACCGCTTCTTCGACGGCCTGTATCTGGTCGTCGCCTTTGCCGTTCTGCCCGCCCTGACGGAGGAATTCCTCTTCCGCGGCGTGGTGATCGGCGAATACGAGAAATACGGCGCGCCCCTCGCAGCCTTTGTCAGCGCGGCGATGTTCGCGATGTCGCATTTCTCCCTCGCCCGTTTCCCGGTGTACTTCGTCGCGGGGCTCGTCCTCGCCTCGGTCCTGTACGCCACCCGCTCCCTCCTCGCGGCGATCCTCGTGCACGCCTGCTACGACGCCGCCGTGGTGCTCGGAGAGCGGACGATCCTGTATATTGCGGACAAGCAGAACATCAGCATGCTTCTGCTCGTCATCCTGCTCTGCGCCGTCGCCCTCTTTTCGGGGATGCTCATGTGCTTCGAGGCGCAGCATATTTACCGGGGATACGCCGAAGCCAATGTTCCCACCGGCTACGAGGCGAAGGACCGCAAAGGCCCGTTTGCCCGCATCGCCGAGGCGTTTTTCACCCCGACCTTCCTCGTTCTGGTCCTCGTGTTCGTCGTCGCGGCGGCCGCAGGACATTAGTGCGGGGGATTTCCCCATGAAAGTGAGGTGACGGTTACGGAAAACAACCGCCAGGAAGAATTCGGCGCGACCAGAACCTTTACCGTCCGGGAACACGCGGCGGACCGGCTGAAGAGCCAGATCAACCGCAGCAACGGACAGGTCCTGAACCGCCGCCGCACCGTCGGAGGACAGGGAAGTTCCGCGAAAAACGGAGCCTCCGCCGTTCACCGGGATCCCGCTCCCGAGCGTTCTGCCGCAGGGATCCGACCCGCGTCCCCGGATGCCGTCCGGGAGATCCGGCCCGTCCGTCCGGTCGAAAAGATCGCTCCCGAGGGCTCCGTGACCCGCGCGAGACCGTCGGAAGAGACCCGCCCGGCTCCGGAGCGCAGCATGCCAGACGCCTCCGCCGCGCGCATTTCGAAGCTTGCAGACGCCGCGGCGAAAGCGGAAGAGAGGGAAGCGCGGGACAACGCCATCCTCGAAGCGAAGAAAAAGCCGTCCTCCGTGCAGAACAAGGCCGCGCTCGCGAGCATGCAGATGATGAAGACGCGCACGAGCGATCTCGGCATCGAAGAGGTCCGCCGCGCCCCGGCAAAGCCCGCGAAGAAGGAAAAGGAACCGAAGGAGAAGGTCGTCAGCGACGCGGGCGGCAACACCGTCGTCAGCGTGGTCAAGGCCATCGTCTATATCATCTTCGTCGTCATCATCTCCGTCGTGGCCGCGATCGCGATCATACTCGTCTCGAACGACGTCTTCGCGTTCGTCAAGTCCGACGAGGTTGTCGAGATCACCCTGCCCGAATACACGACGCTGGACGAGCTTGCGACGATCCTGTACAAAAACGACGTCATCAAATATCCGAAGGTCTTCAAATACTACGCCGTCTATAAGAAGGACGACCAGAAATACATCGCGGGGGACTACACCGTCTCGCCGATGATGAACTACAAGACCCTGCTTGCCGAATTCAAGGAGAAGGAAGTCACGGGCACGGTGCGCGTCACCATTCCCGAAGGTTTCACGACCGATGACATCATCCGCCTCTTCGTGGAGCAGTACGGGATCGGCACCAAGGAAGGCTTTGTCGACGCCATCCAGAACTACGATTTCGACTACTGGTTCCTGCGCGAGCTCGAGGAGCACGGGACGAAGGAGGGGCGCATCTACCGCCTCGACGGCTATCTCTTCCCGGACACCTACGAATTCTACCTCAATTCGAGCGAGGTGACGGTGCTGAACAAGATGCTCCGCCGCTTTGCCCAGATCTTCACGAGAGAGTACCGGAACCTGTGCGCCGAGCTCGGCTTCACGGTCGACGAGATCGTGACGCTCGCGTCCATGATCGAGAAGGAAGCCGCCGCGCCGTCGGAATTTCTGCAGGTCTCCTCGGTCTTCCACAACCGACTGAAGATCCCGGACGTCTTCCCGCGCCTCGAATCCGACGCGACGGTCGTCTATGCCATCGCGCACGATACCGGGGAGCGCACGGTCGACCTCTACTACGACACGCCGTACAACACGTATCAGCATGACGGACTCCCGCCGGGACCCATCGCGAATCCCTCGGCGTCCGCTCTGCTCGCGGCGCTGACGGTGCAGGAGACGCCGTACTACTACTTCGTGTCCGGCATGGGAACGACGTTCTTCTCGGAGACGAAGGAAGAGCACGATCAGCATATCGCCGAGATCCGGGCAGCCGCGCAGGCATCCGGCGGCGAGCTGACGAACATCCCGCAGATCTACGTGGAACCCGAACCCAAACCGGTCGAAAATCCGGAGGGCGGCGAAGGAACGTCCGAGCCGGATCCGTGGTCCGAAGAAGGAACGGGCGGCGAGAGCGGCGGGCAGACCGGAGGCGGCACGGCCGGGACCGGCCTCAGCCCGAACTGGTGGGACAACATCGACTGGAGCAACCCGATCTTCTGGGGCGTCGACTGGGACCACCCGGAAATCTGGTCTTCCGAGGTGCGCGAGGCGATCGGATATCCGTGATTCCCCGGACCCGCCTGAAGAATGCCAAAAAGAGGCAAATCACGATAAGCGGTTTGCCTCTTTTCTTGCGATCGATCTCCCTCCGGCAAGCGCGGCGATCTCCGCGCCGAGGAACACGAGCAGCATCCGGAAATACAGCCGGAGCATCAGGAGCGTGACGGCGGCGAAGGCTCCCCAGAGCGGCGACGTCCCGGAATCCGCGCCGAACGCCAGCGGGTCGAGCGCCTCGAACGCCATCCATCCGACGGACGCCGCGAGCGCACCTTTCCACGCGCCTCCGTCCCCGCCCGCCGTCCGGTAGACGAGAAGGATCGCGGCGCAGAGCGAGACAAACGAGACAAGACGCTCCGCCCATCCCGGCGTCCGGCCGAGGCAAAACGGGATCGCGCCGGAGGAGACGAACAGGAAGGCGGCGGTGGCGAGCAGGGCGGCTGCGGTCGCGGCGACGGGCTTGAGCCGCCGGGCGATCGGAGAACCCGCGTCGCCGCCGAAAATCAGGCGGAGCCCGCGCCGGACGGCGGAGATCCCCCTTGACGCGGACCAGAGCGTCGCCGCCGCGCTGACGGAGAGGAGCGGTACCCCCGGCGTGTCGGACAGCTCTTCTGCCAGCGCGCCGAGGATCCCGTCGAATTCCCCGGGCAGCGGCAGACGGCGGAGCAGCGTGCCGGCGGAGTCGGAGAGGAGCGCGCCTGTCAGGCTCAGCAGCAGCGAACAGAACGGCACGGCGGACGTGATCAGAAAGAACGACGCTTCGGCGGCTCTCAGCGTCACCTGATCCCGCGTGGCGGCATGCGCGAGGCGTTTGACCAGCCCGACGGCGGGAGTGAGGGAACAGACGCGGGACACGGCGGCCTCCTTTCGGCCCGGCGGACACACAGACATTCACGAAAGACAGTATAATCCGTTTTCCCGAAAATATGCCGGGAACACGGGATCAGCGAACAGAGAAAGGACATCCCATGGAAACGAATGACAACCGGGGCCGCAGTCAGGGCGTTGGAGAAAAGCTCGTCGCGGCGGCCATGCTGCCATACGGCGGACCGGCGTCGGAGGGCATTTCCGCGGATTTCGTGAAGATCCGCGCCCGCATCGACCGCGTGGTGCAGTCCCCGATCTCGGACGGCGAACCGACGAAGGGTCCGATCCATACGGCGGATTATCCGGTGAAGCTGCCGGAAGAGGCGGGCAGCGCGCGCGCCGGTCAGCCGAAGGAGAGCATCGATCCGCTTCTCCGGCAGGCGGCGAAGATCGATGAGCCCTATGTGGTGGTCCCGAGAGTGGTAGGTGACGCGGAATGAACGAAATCACGGAAATGACGGCGGCCGAGCTGTCGGCCTGTCTCCATCGGCGGGAGCTCTCGGCGTCGGACGCGGCCGCGGCGTATCTCGGGCGGATGGCGCTCACAGAACGCGGCATCAACGCCTATATCACGCCGACGGCGAGGCGCGCACTCGAAGCGGCGGCAAGGGCGGACGGGATGCTCGCCGGGGGTGACGCGCCCGCACTCTGCGGCGTCCCCTATGCGGCGAAGGACAACCTCGCCGTCGCGGGCGTGCGGATGACCTGCGCGTCGGAAATGCTCGCGGACTTTGTGCCGGATTACACGGCGGCGGTCGTCGAGCGGGCGGACGGGGCCGGGGGCGTGCTCCTCGGCAAGACCAACATGGATGAGTTCGCGATGGGCTCCTCGACCGAGCGCTCGATCGTCGGAGCGACGAAGAATCCGCTCGATCCGGCGTGTTCCGCGGGCGGATCGTCGGGCGGATCGGCTGCGGCGGTCGCGGCGCACGAGGCGGTCTGGGCGATCGGATCGGACACGGGCGGCAGTGCGCGTCAGCCGGCGTCCTTCTGCGGGCTCGTGTCGCTCAAGCCGACGTACGGACTCGTTTCGCGGCGCGGGATGACGGAGCTCGCCTCCTCGCTCGACTGCGTCTGCCCGATCACCCGGACGGTGACGGACTGCGCGCTCGCCGCGAACCTCCTCGCGGGGCAGGATCCGGGCGACATGACGACCTTTTTCTCCGATGAGGATTTTGCCGCAGGGATCGACGCGGGCGTCGGCGGGATGCGGATCGGCGTCGTGCGGCGGGAGATGCTCGCGGAATGCGAACCCGCGGTGCAAAGGGCGATGAGCCGGGCGGCAAGGCTGCTCGAATCTCTCGGCGCGCGGGTCGAGGAGGTCGATCTCCCGCTGGAAATGGCGCTCGAGATCTACATGGTCGTGGCCGCGGCGGAGGCGTCGTCCAATCTGGCGCGCTTCGACGGCCTGCGCTACGGGCTGACGAAGGAAGGCGCGACGGCGGCGGAGATGATGCGCGCAGCCAGAAGCGCCGGCTTCGGCGACGAGGTGAAGCGCCGGATCCTCACGGGGGCCTACGCGCTCTCCTCGACGTACGGCGGCGGTTACTACCGCAAGATCAAGGCGGCGCAGGCGACGGTCTGCCGGGAGACGGACGCGGTCCTCGACAGCCTCGACGCGGTGCTCCTGCCCACGGCTTCCGGCGCCGCGTTCCGGCTCGGGAGCTACGCCGACAACCCGACGGCCCTGTACCGCAGCGACTGCTTTACGACGATCGCGAACCTGACGGGCCTGCCCGCGCTCCAGCTTCCCGGAGGCGGCGACGGTCATCTTCCCGTCGGGGTGTCGTTCATGGGGAAGAAGCGTTCGGAAAAGACGCTGTTCCGGGCGGCGTATGCGCTCGAAGCGGAGCTTTCCGCATTTCTCGGAAGGGAGGTCGGCCGTGATGCCGTCGGTTATGCAAAGCCTTTCTGACCGCTATGAGGCGGTGATCGGGCTCGAGGTGCACGTGGAGCTGAAAACGGGGCGGAAGATCTTCTGCTCCTGCCGCGCGCACTTTGGAGACACGCCGAACTCCTGCGTCTGCCCGGTCTGCCTCGGGATGCCGGGCGCGCTCCCGGTGCTCTCGGACGAGGCGGTCGCGCTGGCGGTGAAGGCGGGACTCGCCCTCGGATGCCGGATCAACCGCCGCTCCTGGTTCGACCGGAAGAATTATTACTACCCCGATTTGCCGAAGGGGTATCAGATCACCCAGCTCGAGCGTCCGATCTGCGAGGGCGGAGCGGTGCCGATCGAGACGTCCGCGGGGAAGAGGAGCATTCCGCTCATCCGCATCCACATGGAGGAGGACGCCGCGAAGCTCATCCACCGGGGGAACGAGACCCTCGTCGACTACAACCGCGCGGGCGTTCCCCTCATCGAGATCGTCAGCGAACCCGCCATGCGCACGCCGGAGGAGGCAAAGGCCTATCTCAACGCGCTCCGGCGCATCCTCAGCTACATGGGCGTCTCGGACTGCCGCATGAACGAGGGATCCCTCCGCTGCGACGTGAACATTTCCGTCCGGCGGCGCGGAGATCCCGACCTCGGCATCAAGTGCGAGATCAAGAACGTCAATTCCGTGAACTACGTCGGCCGCGCGCTCGAGGAGGAGATCGTCCGCCAGACCGCTCTGCTCGAAGCGGGCGAGGAGGTCCGGCCGGAGACCCGGCGCTTCAACGAGGATACGGGCAAGACCGAGAAGATGCGGGACAAGGAGGGCGCGGTCGACTACCGCTACTTCACCGAACCGAATCTGCCGCCGATCGTCTTGACGGACGCGTGGATGGATGCCGTCGCGCGCTCGATGCCGCCGATGCCGGACGAAGCCGCCGCCGCGCTGGTGCGGGACTTCGGGGTGAAGCCGGAGAACGCCGCGCTGCTCACCGCGTCCGTGCGGCTGACGGACTACTATACCCGCTGCGCACGGGCGACGCCGTATCACGCCGTCTGCGAGAGCCTCTTCATCGGGGAGATCCTCGACCGCCTCGACCGGGACGATCCGCAGGAATACCTCCCGCCTCACGCCCTCGCCGCGATCTCGGCCCTCATGGGAGAGGGGAAGATCGTGAGCGGGCAGGCGAAGCGGCTCGTGCATCTCGCAGCGGAGAGCGGGGAAGACCCCACGGCGATCGCCGCGCGCGAATCGATGCTGAAGATCTCGGACGAGGACGCGCTCCTGCCGTACATCGACGCCGCCCTCGCCGCCTCGGAGAAGGCTGCGGCCGACTACCGGCGCGGAAAGGTCACGGCGATCCGCCAGATCCTCGGCACGGTGATGCGGGAGAGCGGCGGACGCGCGGATCCCATCGTCGCCGGACGGATGCTCGAAGAACGGCTGAAAAACTGACCCCGGCATGCCCGCCGGGAACCCTTAAAAGCTGTCGCAGACCGCGGCGGCTTTTTTTGATGCCTGCGGAAAAACCGTCCCGGCGGGGTGGGAGGCATTCGGCTGCGCGCTTTCGGAATATCGCCCGAAAATATTCAAAAAAAACTTGTTAAACCCTGCTTTTCCCCCTTGATTTTCGGAATCAAATAGGGTATAATAACGGTAACGTGGTGAATAAGGGTGCCTTAGGGTGTCAGAGGGAGGATAAACAGATGCTGCTCGGTCGTGTGACGCATGCTTTGGATGCGAAAAACCGAATCATCATACCGTCGCGCTTTGCGGAAGAGCTGCACGGCAAGCTGACGCTGTTCCCCTCGATCACCGAATACTGCATCCAGCTCTACGACGAGCCGGAGTGGCTGAAATTCTACGAGAAGATCACCGCCCTCCCGGACTCCGAGGTCCACGAGCTGAAGCGCTACCTCTTCTCCAACTCGGCGAGCGTCACGCCCGACACGCAGAACCGCGTGCAGATCCCGCAGGACATGCTCGATTACGCGGGGATCGCGAAGAACGTCATCACGGTCGGCGTCGGCGACTACTGCGAGATCTGGGGTGCGGAAACCTATGAACGCGACCGGGTGGCCGAGAAGCCGGCGGGCCTCTTCGAGACGATGAAGAAGCTCGGGCTCTGAGTCTCCCGCCTATCACGGAGAGGTGCGGCGAATGGAATTTTCTCATGTATCGGTCATGGCGAAGGAGGTCATGGACGCGCTCTGCCCGGAGCGGGGCGGCGTCTACGTCGACTGCACGGCGGGCGGCGGCGGCCATTCCTTCGAGATCGCAAAGCGTCTCCCCGCGTCCTCACGCCTCGTTTCCTTTGATCAGGATGACGAGGCGATTGCCGCCTGTAAGGAGCGGCTTGCAGCGTTCGCGGATCGCGTGACGGTGGTGAAAACGAACTTCTGCAACCTCGCGGCGGCCCTTGATTCGCTCGGCATCGAACGCATCGACGGAGCCATGTGGGACCTCGGCGTCTCCTCCCATCAGCTCGACGACGGGGAGCGCGGGTTCTCCTACCTGAAGGAAGCGCCGCTCGACATGCGCATGGACCGGACCGCGCAGAAGACCGCGTACGATGTGGTGAACGGCTATGACGAGGCCGAACTTGTCCGGATCCTCCGGGACTGGGGCGAGGAACGCTTCGCCTCCCGGATCGCGTCGCGGATCTGCGTCAGACGCGCCGAGCGGCCCATCGAAACGACGACGGAGCTTGCCGCGATCGTCACCGAGGCGATCCCCGCGGCGGCACGGCGGGCGGAGGCCCAGAATCCCGCGCGGCGGAGCTTTCAGGCGATCCGCATCGAGGTCAACGGCGAGCTCGACGCCATCGCGCCGTCCGTGGAGGCGGCAGTCGAACGCATGAACCCGGGCGGACGGCTCGCGGTGATCACCTTCCATTCCCTCGAAGACCGCATCGTCAAGGACACGTTCCGGACCCTCGCGACGGGGTGCACCTGCCCGCCGGAATTCCCGGTCTGCGTCTGCGGCGGGAAACCGAAGATCCGGCTCCTCTCGAAGAAGCCGATTCTGCCGGGCAAAGAAGAACTCGAAGAGAATCCCCGCTCCCACAGCGCGAAGCTGCGGACGGCGGAAAGAGTATAGATCGGACCAAAACACACGGAAAGGAGGACGCACGATGGACGAATACGCACTCGCCGACAAGCTGAAAAAAGAATTCCGCGGCAGAGGGGCATCCGTGTCCGGCATGCGGGCGACCTCCACCTCCGAACTGATGCACCGCGCGGAAATGGGCCGCGATCCCGGAGAAAACGTCTCCGAAGAGGCCTTCCGCGAGCTGCACGCCAATCCTTCCCGCGAGAAGACGTACCGCTCCGAGATCCCGCCCCGGCGTCAGGGTCCGCAGAGAACGGCGCCCTCCCGTCCCGCCTCCTCCGGGCAGAGGGGCGGCCGCTCCGACGTCAACGAGCAGATCGCGGGCCGCGGACACATCCCGTACAATCCCGCCCCCGCCGCGCCGATGAGCCCGAAGGAAGCGAGAAAAGCCGCGAAACGGCGCGAAAAGGAACGCCGGAAGCGCGAGAAACAGCGCGAGGAAGCGGCAGCCCGCTCGAGTGAGATCGTGGTCACACGCGGGAACTTCCCGGTGGCGTTCCTGGCCCTCTGCCTCGTCGCGATCGTCGTGATCTTCTCCCTCGTGGAGAGCTTCGCGAAGGTCTATCAGACGCAGAACCGCATCTCCGGCATGCAGGCGGAGCTCGAAGAGCTGAGGGAGACCGCGGACGGCCTCAGGCTCAAGCTCGACGAAAAGAACGACATCCGCACCATCCGGGACATCGCCGTCGGCGAGCTCGGGATGACGGAGGAAGAGTCCCTGCAGCGGCGTTTCGTCTCGATCTCCGACGGCGAGCGCATCGAGCTCCTCGAGAGCGAGGGCAGCGGCGAGAATCCGGGCGGCGTCCTCTTCTCCTCGGCCTTCTCCTCCCTCCGGGACTTCTTCGAACGGTTCCGCTGAACATCGGCATACACGGGCTGCACCGGCTGAGCGGCAGCCCGTTCCTTTTCCGGAATACCCGGGAGCGGCGCGGCATAGAATCCGTGCGACACCCATCGCCGGCTCCCCCGAGAGGACTTCAATATGAACCGAGAAATCAACCGCATCGACCGCATTTCGTCGAAGCGCGTCCGACTGACCTTCGCCGTGTTTCTCGCGGCGGCGCTCGTGATCGTGGCGCGGCTCGCAAAGCTGCAGATCGCGGATCACGACTACTATGAATCCCGCGTGCTCAACCAGCTCACCCGGGACACGGCGATCACCCCGGAGCGCGGCTCCATCATGGACCGCAACGGGAACATCCTCGCCACCAACAAGACGGTGTACAACGTCATTCTCTCCCCGCACGACATCCAGGCAACCATGGACGCCGATCTCAAAAAGAATACGGACGCCGACCCCGAAAACGACGTGCGCTATACGTGGGAGGATTCGGACTACCAGATCTTCTACAACGGCGACCAGCTCGACGAGCTCATCTCCACCGTTCTCGCGGGCTATCTGCCGGGGAAGGAGCGGTCCGAGATCTACGAGCGCGCGCACCGGCTCAACCGGTATTACGAGCTGATCGAGCGCAACGTCGAGGAGGACATCGCCGACAAGATCGAATCGTTCGTGGCGAAGTACAATCTCCGCGACGAGGTGTACTTCGAGGCCTCCTCCAAGCGGTATTACCCGCGCGACGACCTCGCTTCCCACGTGATCGGGTTCACCAACGCGGACGGCGTGGGCGTCTACGGTCTTGAAAAGTATTACAACAACGTCCTCGAAGGGACCTCCGGGCGCTACATCCTCGCGCAGGACGCGCAGAACAACGACATGCCCTTCGAATACGAGCGGTTCATCGAGGCGACCAACGGCTACAACATCGTCACGACGATCGACATGTACATCCAGTACGAACTGGAGAACCAGCTCGAGAAGACCTACATCGAATCCGGCGCAGCGAACCGCGTGTGCGGCATGGTCTTCGACGTGAACACCTGCGGCATCCTCGCGATGGCCGTCTATCCCTCCTTCGATCTCAATTCGCCGAGCAAGCTCGATCCCTATTCCGCCGCCCAGCTCGAAGCGACCGGCTTTGAAAAGGGCTCGGACGAATACATGGCGGCCTACAACCAGCTCCTGCTCGCGATGTGGAACAACAAGTGCATTTCCGAGACCTACGAGCCCGGCTCGACCTTCAAGGTCGTGACCACCTCCATCGCGTTTGACGAAAACGTCGTGCACGAGAACGATTACTTCACCTGCACCGGCGCGTACACGGTCGAGGGCTGGCCGAAGCCGATTTCCTGCGCGCTTGCCTCCGGTCACGGCACCGTCCCGTTTTACTATGGGCTCCAGCAGTCCTGCAACCCGACGCTGATGCAGGTGGCGGAGCGCATCGGGCGGGATAAATTCTACGAAGGCTTTCAGGCATTCGGGTACACCGCCAAAACCGGCGTCGACCTGCCCGGCGAGACGCGGAACATCTATCACGCCTTCCGCGACTTCACGAACGTCTCCCTCGCCGTGTATTCCTTCGGGCAGACCTTCCGTACCACCCCGATCCAGCAGCTCCGCGCGATCACCGCGGTGGCCAACGGCGGGTATCTGATGACCCCGCACCTGCTCAAGGAGATCGTGGACGACGACGGCAACGTCATTCAGTCCTATGAACCCGCCGTCGTGCGGCAGATCGTCTCGGCGAACACCTGCGACCGGATCACCAAGATCCTCGAAGAGGGCGTGGCGACGGACGGCGCGGCGAAGAACGCCTACGTCAAGGGCTACCGCGTCGCGGCGAAGACCGGCACGTCCGAGAAGAAGGACGAATTCGACGAAAACGGCAACACGCCGTACCGCGTCGGGTCCACGGTTGCCTACGCGCCGGCGGACGATCCGCAGATCTCTGCCATCATCATCGTCGACAAGCCCCTCGAAGCCGGCCCCTACGGCGGCGTCGTCGCGGCTCCGTATATCTCGAATCTGCTGTCCTACGTCCTTCCGTACCTCGGCGTCGAGCCGCAGTACACGACCGAAGAGCTGGCGGCGCTCGACGTGACGCTCTCGAACTATGTGGGGGCGACGCTCGAGAACACGATCGCCGACCTCTCGTGGCGCGGATTCCAGTATGAGATCGTCGGCCAGGGCGACACCATCACGGCGCAGGTCCCGGAAGCGGGCGCGCGGATCTCCAGCGATACGGGCGTTCTGATCCTGTACACCGGCGGCGAGGTCCCGCAGGAGACGGTGACCGTCCCCGATCTTCTGGGCATGAACGCATACAACGCCAACAACGCGGCGGTGTCGGCAGGTCTCAACGTGACCTTCTCCGGCTCCACCAACGGCACGACGGCGACCGTCATCCGGCAGTATCCGGCGGCGGGCACCCCGGTGACGCGCGGTACGGTGGTCGTGATCGAACTCCGCCACCTCGACGGAACCGACTGAGCGAAAAGAACGGATTTCCAAACAGACGTCCAACGAACGCGAACGGGACGAAAGGGAGGAGATCCGATGAAAACAGAGAACCTATTCGAAGGGATCCCCGTCAGGGGCGCGCTTCCGGCGGGGGAGATCCCGGCAATCTATTCCGATTCGCGCCGCGTGACGCCGGGCTCGCTCTTCGTGTGCCTCGCGGGCGGGCGATTCGACGGCCATGACTTCGCGGCGGACGCGGTCCGTCACGGGGCTGCCGCCGTGCTCGCGGAGCGGATGCCCGAGGGCGTCGATCCCGGACGGGTGCTCCTCACGGACGATACCCGGCGGGCGGAATCCCTCCTCTGGCACAACCTCACGGGACGCGCGGCGGACGGCATGCTGAAAATCGCCGTCACCGGAACGGCCGGGAAGACCTCGGTCGCGTTCCTCACGGCGGCGATCCTCCGGGCGGCCGGACATCGCGTGGGACTCGTCACCACGGTCCGCGCGGAAGCCGACGGGGTACAGATCGGGCTCGGGGACAACGGCGGCTCGTCCGTGTGCGACATCCCCGGCGCGATGACGACGCCCGATCCGGAGTATTTTTTCGGCGCGGCGCGGCAGATGAAGGCATCCGGCTGCGACGCGCTCGTGTACGAGGCCTCGTCCCAGTCCCTGATCCTGAAAAAGACCTCGGCGATCACCCCGGACGCGGCGGTCTTCACCAACCTCACGCCCGAGCACCTCGACGCGCACGGGACGATGGAGGCTTATTTCGAAGCAAAGGCGTCCCTGATGCGGGGCGTGGAGCGGGCGGTCGTCAACCTCGACGATCCGTGGATGGCGCGGCTGCCCGGCATGTTTCCGGATGCCCGGATCCTCGGCTGCACGGCGGAGGGGGATCCCGCGGCCGCGATCACGGCGACGCGGATCGAGGAGCGGGGAACGGACGGGATCGCGTACCTCTGGCAGTCGCCGCGCGCGGCTTTCCGGGTGCGCTGTCCGCTGCTCGGGCGGTATTCGGTGATGAACACGATGGAGGCGGCGGCGGTCTGTTCTCTCTTCGGCGCGGATCCCGACGAGATCCGGGAGGCGCTCTCCGACTTCGGCGGGGTCCCCGGCAGGCTCGAGCGGGTCCCGGTCCCCGATCCGGACGCGCCCGCGGTGTTCATCGATTACGCGCACACCCCCGACGCGCTCCGGCAGGCTGCGGGAACGCTCGCCGCGATGGGGCCGCTCACGCTGGTCTTCGGATGCGGCGGAGAGCGGGACCGGACGAAGAGGCCGAGGATGGCGGAGGCGGCGCAGCAATACGCCCGGTACGTCGTCGTCACGGAGGACAACGTGCGCGGCGAGGACCCGGACGCGATCTTCCGGGATATCCTCGCAGGTATGGATCCCGCGAAACCCTACGCGCTGATCCCGGACCGCCGCGAGGCCATCCGGCATGCGCTCGGCGTCACGGGGAAGGGCGGGATCGTGCTCCTCGCCGGAAAAGGGCACGAAAAGATCGAGATCCGCGCGGACGGCAGGCACCCCTTCGACGAGGCTGCCGTCGTCGGGGACTTCTTCCGGGAGCGCGGGGAACAAAACACTTGAAACGACTGAAAATTGAGATAGAGCGGGATGCGGAAAACGCAGGGGAGAGCAAGATGAGTGTGGATTTGAAGCTGAAGACATGGACGGCGGCGGAGATCGCGAAGGCGACGGGCGGCAGGCTCGAGCTGTACGGCGGCGCGGGAGAGGACGAAGTCGTCCGCGCGGTCGCCATCGATTCCCGGGAAGCGGGGAAAGGCGTTCTTTTCGCGGCGATCAAAGGCCAGAAGGCCGACGGCAATACCTTCATCCCGCAGGCGCTCTCGGCGGGCTCCTCCTGCTTTCTCTGCCAGTTCGTCCCGGACGAGGCGAAGGAGAGCGGCGTCCCGTTTGCGGCGATCCTCGTCGAGGATACCGTCGCCTCTCTCGGTTCGCTCGCTTCCTATCACCGGACCTTCACGAAGGCGAAATTCGTCGCGGTGACCGGGTCGGTCGGGAAGACGACGACGAAGGAATTCATTTATGCCGTGGCGTCCGCCGCGTTCCGCACGCACAAGACGCAGGGGAACTACAACAGCGTGATCGGCATGCCCCTGACGATCTTCGGGATCGCGCCCGAGGACGAAGTCGTCGTCCTTGAAATGGGCATGAGCGCGCTCGGCGAGATCGAAACGATGTCAAAGATCGCAAGGCCCGACATCGCCGTCGTCACCAACATCGGCACCTCGCACCTCGCATCCCTCGGCACGCGGGAGAACATCTGCCGCGCAAAGATGGAGATTCGGCTCGGTCAGCCCGAGGATGGCGTCCTGCTGCTCAACGCGGACGAACCTCTCCTCGTCGCGGAGGCGGAGCGGCTCCCCAAGAAGCCGAAGCTCATGAGCGTCTACAACCACACGGGCGACTTCCGGGCGGTGAACATCCGCCAGAAGGTCGACGGCCTCGTCTACGACCTCATCTACGCGAACAAGGCCGTGACGAACGTGGAGATCCCCGCGCTCGGGAAGCACAACGTCTACAACTCCCTCGCGGCCTATGCGGTCGGGACCTTCCTCGGGATGACGGACGATCAGATCCGCCGCGGGCTGAAGCTCTTCGTCGGCGCGGACCGGCGGCAGAAGATCTACGACGTCGGCGGGATCACGGTCATCGACGACTGCTACAACGCCTCCCCGGAATCCATGCGGGCGGCGATCGACGTGCTCGTCTCCATGGCGGCGAAGAAGAACGCCCGCCCCGCCGCGCTCCTCGGCGACATGCTCGAGCTCGGCGAATACTCCCGTCTGATGCACGACCAGGTCGGTCAGTACGCCGCGCAGATGCAGATCCAGAAGCTCTTCTGCTTCGGCATGATGGCGGATATCGTGGCGGAGGCGGCGATCAAGAAGGGGATCCGGGCGGAAAACGTCTTCGTCTCCCTTGACACCCGCGACGCGCAGGGCATGGCCGACATGATCCTCGGCGCGCTCTCGCCCGGCGACATCCTGCTCGTGAAGGCGAGCCGCGCCATCGCCGCGGAACGTGTCATCGAGTGTATGAAAAAGAGAAAAGTCCGCAAAAAGCGCGGCTGAAAAGTTTGAAATCAGAGGACGTACAACATGACAACCAGCATCCTGTTCGCCGCCGTTCTGATCGGCACCTTCCTCGTGACGGTCCTCGTCTCCAAAAAGCTGATCCCCGTCCTGAAAAGCAAGAAGATGGGCCAGAAGATCCTCGACATCGGCCCGCGCTGGCATAAGAGCAAGGAGGGGACCCCGACGATGGGCGGCATCGCGTTCATCGCGGCGATCCTGATCGCCGGCATCGCGGCATGCGTCTGGATCGGCGTCCGCGACGGCATCCGGGCGGCTCTCCCGCTCGCCTTTACCCTCGCGCTGGGCCTGGCCGGGGGACTGATCGGATGCGTGGACGACCTTGCGAAGCTGCGCAAGAAGCAGAACGAGGGGCTGAGTGCGGCGCAGAAATTCCTTTTGCAGGTCATCGCCGCCGCCCTCTACCTCCTCGGCATGACCCTCGTGCTCGGCGCGGATACCGAGGTGTATTTCCCCTTCATCGGCAAGAGCGTCGACTTCGGGATCTTCTACTACGTCGTCGCCCTGCTCCTCATCACCGGCGTGATGAACAGCGTCAACCTCACGGACGGGCTTGACGGCCTCTGCTCCGGGGTCACGCTGGTCGTCGGCGTCTTCTTCACCCTCGCGGGGCTCCTCGCGGGTCTCGCCGAGCCGGATCCGACGCTCGTCACCCTCGGCGCGCTCCTCATCGGCGGCTGCGCGGGATTCCTCGTCTATAACTTTTATCCGGCGCGCGTCTTCATGGGCGACACGGGCTCCCTCTTCCTCGGCGGTCTCGTGGTCGGCGGCGCGTTCATGATGAAAAATCCCCTCCTCGTGATCGTCTTCGGGATCTGGTACATCGTCGAGACCGCGTCGGTCATGCTGCAGGTCGGATTCTTCAAGCTCACCCACGGAAAGCGGCTCTTCAAGATGAGCCCGATCCACCATCACTTTGAAAAATGCGGCTGGTCGGAGATCAGAATCGGCGTCATGGCCATGATCCTCACCGCCGTCGGATCCGCGCTCTCCCTCCTCTGGGGACTGAGATGACGCGGAGGAATATCAGTCAGGAAGAAATCCACGGGAAAGGAGGCGCGGCCAGATGAACGATGATCCGACGAGGGGCGTTTCTCATGCCCGCCGGGATCCCGGCGCCGTCTACCGCGCATCCGGCAGATCGTCCGATCCCGCCGTGCGGCAGCGTCCGGCACAGAACGGCGGCGGTCGGCAGGATCCCCCGAGGCAGAACGGGACCCGCTCCCCGCGGCCGAATCCTCCGACGCCGGTGAGGCAGACCCACGCGGTCCGCACCCCCGATCAGACGGTCCCCGCCGCGAAGAGGGAGACCCGTCCCGCCGGCGATCGCATCACGGCAGGGAAAAGCCGTGCCGCCGACCGCTCCGTGGTGCCCTCGCAGCCGACCGATCTCGTCGCGGCATACGAGGAGAGACGCCTCGCCCGGCGGGAAGCGCGGGAGGAAAAGAAGCTCCGGAGAAGAGAGGAGCGGACCGAGGCAAAGCTCGAGAAATGGGAAAAGCAGGACCGGGAGGAGAGCCGCTGGCAGAAGGACATCGTCCGCGTGCGCAGCGGGATCGACCGGCCGCTGCTCGTGCTGGCGCTGGTCCTCCTTGCCCTCGGATCGATCACGGTCCTCAGCGCAAGCTACCCGCTCGCCGTGCGCCGCGGGCTGGACGACGCGGCCTTCTTCGCGAACAAGCAGCTGCGTTACGTCGCGATGGGACTCGGCGCAATGGCCGCCGGCTTCTTCATCCCGTATGAAAAGAAGGGCTGGCGCGTCTTCTTCCCGATCATCTCCTTCGGTGTCGCCGCCGTTCTGCTCGTTGCGGTGTTCTTCATGGGCATTTCCGCGGGCGAAGCGCAGCGCTGGATCGCGATCCCCGGCATCGGCTTCACCATCCAGCCCTCGGAGATCATGAAGCCCGCGCTCGTGATGATGCTCGCCCTCTATGCCGACGCGTTCCGCAAGAAGCGTGAAGAGTCGGTCACGGCGCGCGCCATGTATGGCTACAACGTCCTCGTCCCGACCATGATCCTCGGGGTGGCGTGCGGGCTCGTCATCATCGGCAAGCACCTCTCCGGCACCATGATCATCGGCGCGATCGGCTTCTTCATGATCCTGACGATGATGGACCGCAAATGCCCGCGCTGGTGGGCGCCGGTCACGATCATCCTCCTGCTCGCCGTCGCCGCCGTCGTCTTCATCCTGCTCGTTCCGTACGCGCGGACGCGCTTTTTGGGCATCATCAACCCCGGCGCGGACGTGAAGAAGGACTCGTGGCAGTCGATCCAGAGCCTCTATGCCGTCGGATCGGGCGGTCTCTTCGGCGTGGGCGTCGCGCAGAGCCGTCAGAAATACGCCTACCTCGCCGCGGCGCACACCGATTTCATCTTCGCGATCTGGTGCGAGGAATTCGGATTCCTCGGCGCCGTCGCGCTGATCGCCCTCTTCCTCGCGTTCCTGTGGCGCGGCTACCGGATCGCATCGAGGGCGCGGGACAAATTCACGATGCTCACCGCATACGGCATCACCACCCATCTGGCGGTCCAGATGATCGGCCACATGGTCGTCGACACCACCTACATCAACACCGGTATCTCCCTCCCGTTCTTCTCCTACGGCGGCTCCTCGCTGCTCGTGCAGATGTTCGAGGTGGGCATGCTTCTCCGCATCTCCCAGCATTTCTACCGCAGCCGGGACGATCTGGAACGGGACGCGCTCCGCAAACGCGCAGGACTCGACTGATTCAAGGAGCTTGACGATGAGAGTGCTTATGACAGGCGGCGGCACGGGGGGACACGTCAATCCCGCCCTCGCCATCGCGAACACCATTCAGAAAAACGATCCGGACGCCGTCATTGCGTACGTCGGGACGAAAAAGGGGATCGAGAACAAGCTCGTCCCGAAGGCAGGCTATCCCCTCTACTTCGTGGAGGTGCAGGGGCTGCGCCGCTCCTTCTCCCCAGCGAACCTCAAGGCGGCCTACCTCGCGGCGACCTCCCCCCGCAAGGCGAGGAAGATCATCGAAGAGTTCAGACCCGATCTCGTCGTCGGGACCGGCGGGTACGTCTCGTGGCCCGTCGTGAAGGCCGCGGCGGACATGGGGATCCCGACGGCGCTGCACGAATCGAACGCCATCGCGGGCGTCGCGGTGAAGATGCTCCAGAAATGCGTCGACCGCATCTATCTGAACTTCGAGAAGACGGGCGAGACCCTGACCTGCGATCCCGCCAAGCTCATGAAGGTCGGCAACCCCGTGATGAACGGCTTCGCGTCGATCACGAGGGAAGAAGCCCGCGAGAAGCTCGGGATCGACCCGAAATACCGGTACATCCTCCTCTCCTACGCCGGATCGATGGGCGCGGAGAAGGTCAACGATGCCGTCCTCTGCGTGATGCGGGAGTTCACGGCGAAGCACCCCGAGGTCTACCACATCCACGCGACAGGCTCCATCGAATGGGAGCTTTGCGGATCGCAGTTCCGGGAGATGGGCCTCGACCGGTGCGAGAACATCGAGCTCGTGGAATACATCTACGACATGCCGACGAAGATGGCCGCGGCGGATCTGACGATCAACCGCGCCGGCGCGATGACCGTTTCGGAACTCGCGATCTGCGGCAAGAGCGCGATCTTCATCCCGTCCCCGAACGTCGCGGAGAATCACCAGTACAAGAACGCGAAGGTTCTGTACGACGCCGACGCCGCCGGGCTCTTCGAGGAAAAAGACCTCACGGACGGCGCGAAGCCGCTCATCGCGGAGGTCGAAAAGCTCCTCTCGCCCGCGGGAGAAGCTCTCGCGGAAACGAGAAGAAAGAACATCCGGCAGTTCGCCGTGCCGGACTCCAACAAGCTCATCTACAACGACCTCGTGAAGCTGGTCGAAGAAAAGAAAAAGGCGAAATAACGGATCGCAAACCGCAGCCGCCGACAGGAGGGAGACGCCATGAGAGAGGACGGACAGAACCGCAGCGAGATCCTCTATATCTACGACCGTGTCTGCACGCGGGAAGCGAAGCATCGCGAGGTGCTCCGCAAATACGGCATGCTGGACCCCTCGACCGACAATCCCTCCCGGGAAAAGGTCTATGAAAGTCCGGACGCGCGCTCCGCAAAGCGCAGCGGGACCGGATCCGCGCCGCTCAGGCGGAACCGGAGCGGACCGAAGCGCGATTCCGGATCCGCGCGGCGGGAGAGGACGGGGACGTACGCTTCCTCCTCATCCCGGGAAACCGGAGCGGGAAGGGCCTATCAGTATCAGTACCGCCCGATGACGCCGGAGGGCGGAGAGGCGGCCCGCGACAGCCGGTTCCGCGCCGGGATCGACTGGTTCCTCAACTTCTTCGAATCCCCGGAATCCCGTGCCGAAGGCGAGATGCGCAGCGCCAAACGGCGGGCAGCCGCGGCGAAGCGCTGGAAGGAATACCGCCACATCATCCTCACCGCGCTCATCCTCCTCATCCTCGCCGTCGTGATCGGCGCCGTCTGCTACCGCGTCTTCTTCGTCGTGCAGGACGTCGACGTGTCGGGATCCGAGAACTACGGAGACGCCGAGGTCGTGGACGCGGCGGGCATTTCCCTCGGGGACAAGCTCTATTCGTTCCGCGCGTCGGACGCCGAGGGGGAGATCACCTTCCTCTGCCCGTACATCAAGTCCGCCGACGTGCGCCGTCATGCGCCGACCTCCGTCACGATCACGCTGGAGGACGACGCGCCGGCTTATGTCGCGAACATCTGGGGCGACACGGTCCTGCTCTCGGCGGGCCTGCGCGTCCTGGAACTCAATCCCGCGGAGGTGCCGGACGGCCTCATCACGCTCATCCTTCCTCCGGTGGACAAATCCGTCGCCGGGCGCGTCCTAGTCTTTACGGGCTCCCGCGCGGAGCGGTACATCCGCCGTGTCCTCGCCGACGCCATGGCGTCGAACCTCGCCACGGACGGCATGATCGACCGGATCGATCTGACCGACGAATACGAGATCACGATGGAGGCCTGCGGACTTTACTCGCTGACCTGCGGCGGGGAGAGCGACATGGGGCTGAAGCTGAAAATGGCCTATGCCGCGATCACGTCGGGACAGCTCGAAGAGGACGTCCGCGCGTCGATCAATCTGAAGGAAGTGGGCGAGGCGACCGTCATCAACGACTACC
>JAFYBI010000515.1 GCA_017540285.1 Clostridia bacterium
CGAGGTCAATTTCTTCGGCATGGCAAACGTCACCAAGGCCGTCCTCGGGCCGATGCGGCAGGCGGGCGGCGGGATGATCGTCAACATCTCCTCGGTCGCCGCGCCCGTCGCGATCCCCTTTCAGGCGTATTATTCCGCCTCGAAGGCCGCGATCAATGCCTATTCCGCCGCGCTCGCGAACGAAGTCCGGCCGTTCGGCATCCGCGTCACCGCGATCCAGCCGGGCGACATCCGGACGGGCTTTACCGCCGCGCGCGCCAAATCCGCGGTCGGAGACGATGTCTACGGGGGCCGCATCTCCCGTTCCGTCTCGAAGATGGAGCACGACGAGATGACCGGCATGGATCCCGCGAAAGCCGGGGCAGCCATCGCGCGGCAGGCTCTGAAAAAGCGCGTGCCTCCGGTCTCGACCATCGGCGCGGCGTACAAGGCGGTCACCTTCCTCGCGCGCATCCTGCCCGCTTCCCTGTTCAACCGGATCATCGGGAACCTGTACGCGAATTAAACGGAGGATCCTATGAAGCACGAACGACGCCGCGCGGCAATCTCTCTTGCCGTCCAGATCTGCCTGATCGTCTTCACCGTCATCCCGCTCTCCTCCCTGCTCTTTTTTGCCGAACGTCCGGACGAGGGCGTCCGCACCGAAGTGTTCCGCTACTATACGACCCTCTCGAACGTCGCAGCCGCGCTGACCGCGATCCCCTCGCTCGTCTTCGCCGTCCGGGGAGTCTCCGGCAAGGGCGTTGAACTCCCGCCGTGGCTGGCCGTCTGCCGTTTCCTTGCGACGTCGATGCTCACGCTCACCATGATGACGGTGCTGTGCTTTCTCGGGCCGATCTACGGTTACGGCGAGATGTATACGGGGGTGAACTTCTGGTTCCATCTCATCAACCCCGTGCTCTCGATCACCGCGTTCCTCTTCCTCGAAACCGAGACCGTGATCCCGTTCAAAGCCGCGCCGCTCGGGATCGTCCCGACCGTTCTCTACGGCTTCGTCTATATCCGCGAGGTCGTTTTCGTCGGCAAATGGCCCGATTTTTACAGTCTCAACCCGGGCGGGCGATGGGTCGTCAGCGTTCTCGCGATGCTCTCCGCCAACCTTCTCCTAGCCGCGCTGCTTCTGCTCGCGCGGGGAAAGCCGTCGGAGGAATCGGAGAAAACCGTTTGATTTGTTCATTTCCCCGAAAATCCGCGCCCGCACGCTGACCCGGACGGAGAAAATCCCGATTTTCGCGTAAATGGGTGAAGCATCGTTGACAGCGGTCTCTGTTTGTGCTATACTATGTGAAAGCGAAACAGAAACCGGAAGGAGAGCGTCATGAAAAACCGTCTGTATGATACCGTGCGATTTTATTATTGCCTCACTCCTGTCCGGCAGTCTCGGATCGCACTGTAATTTAATGAACAATGCGCCGCAGAACGCCGGAAGGTCTTCTGCGGTTTTTTATCCCGACAGCGCGCGCAGAAGGCCGGATTCCCGACTTCTGCGCTTTTTGCTGAAAAAGGAGCACACCATGAACGATCTCGATCTGGCCCGCCGCGTGATCTCCGCCTGCGACGCGGATATCGCCGCTCTGTTTGAGAAGCGGATGGAGGCCGTCCGGCGCGTCGCCGCCTACAAGAAAGAACGCGGCCTGCCGGTGTACGATCCCGCGCGCGAGGAAGAACTTCTCCAGAAGAACAGCGCGCTCGTGGAGGATCCCGAACTCCGGGCTTATTATATAACCTTTCAGCGGAACACGATGGCTGTCTCCCGCGCATTTCAGCGGAAACTGATCGATGGCGTGAGAGCTGCGTTTTCCGGGATCCCCGGCGCCTTCGCGGAAGAGGCGGCAGCCGAGCTCTTCCCCGGCGGATCTCCGATTCCCTTCCCGGATTTTGCGGAAGCATACCGGGCGGCGGAGGACGGAGAATGCGACTGCGCTGTCCTTCCGATTGAGAACAGCTTCGCGGGAGAGGTCGGAATCGTGTGCGACCTGATCTTCTCGGGATCGCTATATATCAACAACATGCTCGACCTTGCCGTGACCCAGAACCTTCTTGCACTTCCTGGTACATCTCCGGAGGACGTGAAGGTCGTCTTGAGCCATCCGCAGGCGCTCGCCCAGTGCGCTGGATTCCTTCGTTCGCACGGGTATCAAACGCGTGAGGCAGCCAACACCGCCGTGGCGGCACAGGCTGTCGCGGAGTGCGGCGATCCCTCGGTCGCGGCGATCGGAACAGGTCGTGCGGCAGCCCTATACGGGCTGAACGTTCTCCTTCCCCGGATCAACGAAAACGGCCTCAACACCACCCGCTTCGCCGTACTCTCCCGCGTTCCGAACGACGGGCAGGGTCACGATGACGACAATTTCTTTCTTGTCTTCTCCGTGAAGAACGAAGCCGGCTCCCTTGCCGAAGCCGTGAACATCATCGGACGGCATGGTTACAACATGCGATCCCTTCACTCCAGGCCGCTGAAAACTCTTCCGTGGAACTACTATTTCTACGTCGAAGGCGAAGGCAATATCCGTTCGGAAAACGGTGAGGCGATGATGTGCGAGCTCAGCGCGGTATGTGACCGGCTAAAACTCGTGGGCACCTATCCTGCGCAGCGCGGAAGGGAGGATATCCAATGAACGAAATCCGTGTGTCGCTCGGCGAGCGTTCCTACGATATCCTGACCGATCCGGGCATTCTGAACCGCGCCGGTGAACTGCTCGATCTCGACCGCCGTGTGCTTATCGTCACCGATGCGGGCGTACCGGCGGCATACGCCGAGACCGTTGCCCGCGCGTCGCGCCGTCCCGTCGTCGTCACGATCCCGGAGGGCGAGGGCTCGAAGGATTTCGATTGTTACATGCGGCTGCTCGACGCGATGCTCATGGCCGGATTCACCCGGCATGACTGCGTCGCTGCGGTCGGAGGCGGCGTGTGCGGGGATCTCGCGGGATTCGCCGCCGCCACCTATATGCGCGGGATCGATTTCTACAACATTCCGACGACCGTCCTCGCACAGGTGGATTCCTCCGTCGGCGGCAAAACGGCGGTCGACTTCCGCGGCTTCAAGAACATCGTCGGCGCGTTCTGGCAGCCGAAGCGCGTCCTCGCCGATCCGGAGGTGCTCGCCACCCTTCCCCCGCGTCAGATCGCGAACGGGCTGGCGGAGGCCGTGAAAATGGCGGCGACTTCGGACGCGTCGCTGTTCCGCCTCTTCGAGGAAGGCGATCCCATCACGAATCTTCCGCAGATCATCCGGCGCTCGCTCTGCATCAAAAAGTCCGTCGTCGAGGCGGACGAGCGCGAAGGCGGGCTCCGCCGGATCCTCAACTTCGGCCATACGCTCGGTCACGCGATCGAGAGCGCGGAAGCTCCGCTGCTTCTGCACGGCGAATGCGTCGCGCTCGGGATGCTGCCGATGACGGCGGAGGAGCCGCGCGGCCGGATCACGGCGGTCCTCGAAAAGCTCGGCCTTCCGACAATCTATGAAGGGGATCCGGAGAGGATCGTGGAAGCGCTGACGCACGACAAAAAAAGCGCGGCGGACGGCATCGACGCGGTCTATGTCGACGAAATCGGCTCCTGCCGCGTGGAAAAGACCCCGGTATCCGTTCTGACGGAGCGGTATCGGGCGGTATTCGGAGGCATGCGATGAAAAACACCTTTGGCTCGGCGCTGACGCTCACCCTTTTCGGCGAGAGCCACGGCCCGATGACCGGCGTCGTTCTCGACGGGCTCTGCCCCGGCCTTCCGGTCGACGAGGACGCGATCCGCCATGAACTCGACCTGCGCCGTCCGTCCGGTTCGATCTCGACCGCGCGCCGGGAAGCGGACGAATTCGTGCTGGCGAGCGGCGTCTTTCACGGGAGGACGACCGGAACGCCCTTGTCGATCCTCATCCCGAATGCCGACACCGACAGCAGCGACTATTCCTACGGTCCTGCGCGCCCCGGTCATGCCGATCTCACGGCGCACATCAAATACGAAGGCTTCGAGGATTACCGCGGCGGCGGGCACTTTTCCGGACGTCTGACGGCTCCTCTCGCGGCGGCAGGCGCCATTTTGCGCGCTCCCCTTTCGGCAAAAGGGATCCATGTCGGCACGCACATCGCGCGGCTCGCCGGGATCCCGGACCGTCCCTTCGGAGATCTCGCCGCCGATATCGCCGCGCTCTCCGAAACGTCCTTCCCCGTGCTCGATCCCGACGCGGCAGATGCCATGCGCACGGCGATCGAAGCGGCCCGCACGGACGGGGACAGCGTCGGCGGCGTGCTTGAAACCGCGATCGCCGGACTGCCGGCAGGGCTCGGGGAACCGTGGTTCGACACGGTAGAAGGCGAGCTCGCCCATGCGCTCTTCGCGATCCCCGCCGTCAAAGGAGTGGAATTCGGCGCGGGATTCGCGATCGCGGAGATGCGCGGCAGCGATGCGAACGATCCGATCGCCTGCGGCCCGGACGGGACACCCGTTTTCCTCACCAACAACAACGGCGGGATCAACGGTGGCATCACAAACGGCGCGTCCGTCGTTTTCAGAACAGCCGTCAAACCCACGCCGACCGTTGCAAAACCGCAGAACACCGTCAATTTCGTCACGGGCGAGAATACGGTGATCGAAAGCCGCGGACGCCACGATCCCGCCGTCGTGCACCGTGCGCGCGTCGCCGCAGACGCCATGGTGCTGCTCGTCGCGGCGGATCTTCTGACCGTGCGGTTCGGCTGCGGATGGTTCCGACAGGAGGGATCCCGATGAAGAAGAAAACAAAAAAGATCCTCGTGCTGAACGGGCCGAACCTCAACATGCTCGGCATACGGGAACCGGATGTTTACGGCAGACGGACCTATCGCGATCTCGTCAGCGCGATCGAGGAACACGCAAAGGAGCGCAGCGTGTTCGTGACGGTCTTTCAGTCGAACAGCGAGGCGGTCCTCGTGACGAAGATCCAGCGCGCGTTCGGCATTTACGACGGCATCGTCATCAACCCCGCGGCTTACACGCACACGAGCATCGCCCTGCTCGATGCCGTCAAGGCAGTCTCGATCCCGACGGTCGAGGTACATCTGTCGGATGTCTCCGAACGCGAGGATTTCCGCCAGGTGAGCTATGTCCGGCTCGCCGCGGCAAAAACGATCATGGGACGAGGCTTCGACGGGTATCTCGAAGCGATCGATTATCTCCTCGATGAAGTGTTCGCGGACGGCGGAGGCGCCAAATGAAGGCGGTCTTCACCCCGTCGAGGGCCGTGGGAACGGTCGCCGCGCCGCCCTCGAAGACCGCCGCTCACCGCCTGCTGATCGCCGCCGCGCTCGGTCATGAGCCTGTCACGGTCGGCCCGCTTTCGCTGAGCGAGGACATCCGGGCGACCCTCGACTGCGTGCGCGCGCTCGGCGCATCGGTCACATCCGACGGCCAAAATGCCGTGATCGCGCCGGGCGGGGAGGCTTCCGATGTCTTTCCCTGCCGGGAGAGCGGGAGCACGCTGCGGTTCTTTTTGCCGCTCGCCCTCCTGCGGGGGACGGAAACGCACTTCACCGGCAGTCCGCGGCTGCTGGAACGTCCGCTCGGCGTCTACGAGGATCTCTGCCGCGCGCAGGGGCTTTTGCTGGCGCATCTCTCCGGCGGCATCCGTGTCCGCGGCCCGCTGAAACCCGGCGAATTCCGCATCCACGGCGACGTATCGAGCCAGTTCGTGACGGGACTTCTCTTCGCCCTGCCCTGCCTGCCGGGTGACAGCGTTCTGCGCATCACGCCGCCGATCGTCAGCCTGCCGTATATCGATGTCACCGCGGGCATTCTCGAAAGCGCGGGGATCGCATGCGAACGGTCATCGGAGGACGACGGCACGCTCGTCTTCCGCGTCCCGGGCGATCAGGTTTACCGCCTCCGCGACGGTACGGTCGAGGGAGATTTCTCAAACGCCGCGTTTGCGGACGCTTTCAATCTCACGGGCGGCGCGGTCAACGTCACCGGTCTCAGCGAACACAGCGCGCAGGGGGACGCCGCCTACCGGGAGGACTACCGAAAACTCGCCGCGGGACCATGCAAAATCGACCTTTCGGACACGCCGGACCTCGGGCCCGTTCTCATGGTGCTCGGCGGCCTGCTCCGCGGCGTGACGCTGACCGGGACCGCGCATCTGAAAATCAAGGAGAGCGACCGCGGCGCGGCCATGGCGGCGGAGCTTGCGAAATGTGGGATCCGAACGGAGATCGGCGAAGACCGGATCGACGTCTTCCCCGCCGTACCCGTGAAGCCGGACATACCGATCGAGAGCTGGAACGATCACCGGGTCGCCATGGCCATGTCGATCCTGCTTGCCGAAACCGGAGGAGAGCTCCGCGGCGCCGAAGCCGTGAAGAAGAGCTGGCCGGAATACTTTGACATGCTCCGTTCGCTGGGGATCGGAGTGGAAACGAGGGGAAAATGACGCTGCCGAAAGAAACAAAAATCCTCATCGTCGGTCTCGGTCTCATCGGGGGCAGTTATGCGCGCGCCCTCACGAAACGGGGATATGCCGTCCGTGCGATCACCCTCGAGCAGTCCTCCGTGGACTTTGCGAAAAACGCCGGGATCGTCGCAGACGCCGCGGCAGAGATCCGCACGGACTGGATCCGCGACGCCGACCTCATCGTCTTCGCGCTCTATCCGCATACCTTCGTCGAGTGGATCGAGGCATACGGACATCTGCTCCGCCCGGGGACCGTCATCACGGACGTCACGGGCGTCAAGTGCGCGATCATCGACCGGATCCAGTCCATGATCCCCGACGGCGTCGAATTCATCGCGGCGCACCCGATGGCGGGACGTGAAGTCTACGGCGTGGAAAACAGCGACGACGGGATCTTCCGCGGTGCGAACTACATCGTGACGCCGACGGAAAGGAATACGCCTGACGCGATCGCGCTCTGCCGCTCCCTCGGGGAGACGCTCGGCTTTGCGCGGGTGAGCGAGCTGACGCCGGAGAAGCACGACGAGATGATCGCGTTTCTGTCCCAGCTCACGCACTGCATCGCCGTCGCGCTCATGACCTCGAACACCGAGCCGCACCTCGTGGATTACACGGGAGACTCCTTCCGCGACCTCACCCGCATCGCGCGGATCAACGAGGACATGTGGAGCGAGCTGTTCCTGCTCAACAAGAAAAAACTCGTCGCCGAGATCGACGCCTTCTCCGGGGAACTGAACCGGATGCGGACCTATCTTGCGGACGAAAACACGGAGAAAATGAAGGAAATGATGCGCATCTCCACCGCCAGACGCGCACTGTTCGATAAAAAAGCCTGAAACAGAAAGGATCCTGTCCCATGAATATGGTATTCAAGCGCAAGCTGCCCATCCCGATGGAGATCAAGGAGATGTACCCGATCTCCCTCGCCCTTGAACGCAAGAAACACGCCCGCGACATCGCGCTCAAAGCGGTGTTCTCCGGAGAGAGCGACAAATTCATCCTCGTGATCGGCCCCTGCTCAGCGGACTCCGAGGATTCGGTGCTCGATTATGCCTCCCGGCTCGCGAAGGTGCAGGAGAAGGTCGCGGACCGGCTGATCCTCGTCCCGCGCGTCTATACGAACAAGCCCCGCACGGTCGGCGACGGCTACAAGGGACTCCTGCATCAGCCGGATCCCGAGAAGGAATCCGATCTCCTCAAGGGGATCATCGCGATCCGGGAGATCCACATGCGCGTGCTCAAGGAGACCGGGCTGTCGACGGCGGACGAGATGCTCTATCCGGAGAATCACCGGTATCTCTCGGACCTTCTCTCCTACGTGGCGGTCGGCGCGCGGAGCGTGGAGGATCAGCAGCACCGGCTGACGGCGTCGGGCCTCGAGATCCCGGTCGGGATGAAGAATCCGACGGGAGGAGATCTCTCGGTCATGCTGAATTCGATCACGGCGGCCCAGCATCCGCACGCGTTCATCTACCGCGGGTGGGAGGTCGAGAGCACGGGCAATCCCTTCGCCCACGCGATCCTGCGCGGTTATGTGAACAAGCACGGGCAGTCCCTGCCGAACTACCACTACGAAGACCTGCTCGATCTCGCGGAACGGTATGCGGCGTCCGGTCTGAAGAATCCGGCGGTCCTCGTCGACACGAATCACGCCAACTCCGGCAAGAAATTCAGGGAGCAGCCCCGCATCGCGAGCGAAGTCCTGCACGCGCGGCGGCACTCGGAGGACATCCGGCGCCTCGTCAAGGGACTGATGATCGAGAGCTATCTCGAGGAAGGCGCGCAGAAGATCGGCGAACACGTCTACGGCAAGTCGATCACGGATCCCTGCCTCGGCTGGGACGACACCGAACGGCTGATCTGCATGATCGCGGATCAGGTATAAACGGATGCAAAAAGGAGAACCGCGGCGTTCTCCTTTTTTCGTTGTGATTCATCGGTTCCACGGCCTCGCGAAGATCCGCCAGACGCCGTACGCGAAGAGGCATCCCGCCTCCCGGATCATAAACGGCACGATCGAGCGGGCGCTCCGGTAGCGCGTCGTCGGCGTCGGACTCGCATAGCCTTCGACGCCGAAATCGCGCGCGCAGAGCATCGCCCGCTTCATGTGGAGCGGATCGCTCACCACCAGCGCGGTCTTCATCCCCTCGCGCTCCATGATCTCCCGGGCATAGACGAAGTTCTCGTGTGTGTACCGGGATTTTTCTTCCGTGAAGAGATCTTCCGCGGGGATCCCCTGCGCCGCCATCCACCGCCGGGCCGCTTCCGCGTCGGTCACGGTGTTCTTCGGATCGAGGCCGCCCGTCAGGATGATCTTTTTCGCAGCTCCCGCGCGGTACAGCTCGACGGCGTGGGACAGACGCTCACGGAACACCGGGGAGACTTCGCCTTCCCACGTTCCGGCGCCGAGCACGAGGATGCAGTCGGCGGCCCGGGTCTCGTCCGTCTTCGCGTCGCGTGCGATGGCCGCGGCGAGGAAGGCAAAGCACAGAAGGAGCGCAGCGATCACGAGAAGAAGAACGCGGACGGCGCGCCGTTTTCTCATATTCTCCCGCACCTCCCTCCGTGCGTCTTTTCCCGCCGATCGTGTTTGTCAGACTCAATCGCGGTACTTGTCGATGTTCTTTTCGAGCGTCTTGTTGACGGCTTTGGCGCTCTTCTCGTACCACGACGTGATGTCGCGGTTGGACGAACCGACGAAATCGACGAATTCGTTGTTGAAGACGCCGCTGAGGTCGGAGTTATAATACCCGAGGTCGAAGATCAGCGCGCTCTTGATGATGTCGAGCATATCCGCGGACTCATTGTCCCGGGACGTCTTGCTCTGAAGCGTGACTTCATAATAGGCAGGAAGCACGAGACGGGACCCGATGCGGCAGAGCGATTCGAGGATCACGGAGGTACGTGCCGGGTCGGACGCCGTGATCGGGACAAGGAACAGATTCGTTCCCGCGTCCACGTTGGTGCAGTATTCGGAGCCCTCGTCGTATTTCGGCCACGGGATCACGCCGAAGTCCGCCTCCATGGTGCGCAGCGTGATGACGTC
>JAFYBI010000516.1 GCA_017540285.1 Clostridia bacterium
CGTCCGCTTCGGGGATTTCGCGATGCCCGAATACATCCGCCATTCCACCGGCATCGGCGAGCTCGACCGCGTGCTCGGCGGCGGGCTGGTCGAGGGCTCGGTCGTCCTGCTCGCGGGGGAACCGGGCATCGGCAAATCCACTCTGCTCATGCAGCTCTGCGGGCAGATCGGGGATTCCTGCAAGGTGCTCTACGTCTCCGGCGGGGGATCGAATGGCCAGCTCAAGATGCGGGCGGAGCGGCTCGGCGTCGCGGCGGAATACCTGTACGTCCTCACGGAGACCTCGATCGGGGACATCCTCGCGGAATACGACAAGATCAAGCCGGATCTCATGATCGTCGACTCGATCCAGACCGTCGTGGCGGAAGAGCTCTCGTCGGCGGGCGGGAGCGTGACGCAGGTGCGGGAATGCGCCTCCCTGCTCATCAACCGCGCCAAAGCGGACGGGGCATCCGTCGTGATCGTCGGGCACGTCAACAAGGAGGGCGGGATCGCCGGGCCGAAGGTGCTCGAGCACATGGTCGACGCGGTGCTGACCTTCGAGGGCGACCGCCGGACGCCGCACCGGATCGTGCGCGCGACGAAGAACCGCTTCGGCTCCACCAACGAGATCGGCGTGTTCGAGATGGAAGAGCACGGCCTCGAAGAGGTGGCGAATCCCTCGGCGATGCTGCTCGAAGGGCGTCCGACGGGGGTGAGCGGGAGCTGCGCCGTGTGCATCATGGAGGGCAGCCGGCCGCTCATCGCGGAGATCCAGGCGCTGGTGACGCCGACGGTCTTCCCCGCCCCGCGCCGGACGGCAAACGGGATCGACTACAACCGGATGTGCCTCCTGCTCGCGGTGCTCGAGAAGCGGCTGGGGCTGAAATTCTCGGCGTGCGACGTCTACCTGAACGTCATCGGCGGGATCCGGATCGACGAACCGGCGGCAGACGCGGCGGCGTGCTTCGCGATGATCTCCTCGCTGCGCGACATCCCGGTCCCGGACGACATGATCGCGTTCGGCGAGCTCGGGCTGTCGGGCGAATTCCGCTCGGTGGTCTCGGTCGAGCAGCGGGTGAACGAGGCGTTCCGGCTGGGCTTTGCGCGGGTCGCCCTCCCGAAGCGGTGCGCGGCGAAGGCGGGAGAGACGGACGTCGAGCTCGTGAAGATGAACGGCATCTACGACGCGCTGCGGATCTTTGCGGAGAAGGAACAGAAGAAAGAATAACAGATTGAATCCCCCGGATCGCGTGACGGTGCGTCCGGGGGATTTTTCCCGTTACGTTTCCGCGAACATTTCGTTGACGCGGCTGCGGATGAAGTCAAAGCGTGCCTGTCCCGCGGCGGAGATGACATGCGCGGCGTTGCCGCATCCTTCGGTTTCTTCTTTGGTGATGCAAAGTGTGGTCGTCGGGTAATCCAGCGAATATCGCGCGAGGAGCGAGGTGTGGCAGTTCTTCTCCGGCATGACCGGATACCCCCACACGTCCGTGACGCCGTACGGTCCCGGCGCCAGACCGCCCCATACCGCGTCCGCCGCCTCGGCACAGTCCCGCGCGTGCCGGAGAGCGTTCAGCGTGTTTTCCTCGTCGCCGAGGTCGGCATAGCGCTCCGCCAGCGCGATATACACCCGCGAAAGATCCTGATTCAGCCTGAGATAATCACCGTCTTCAAAGTAGACGTGATAGAATTCCGGGATCTTTTCGAGGAGTCTGATCGCATCCTCGCTGCCGAAAAACGGTTTGCCGTCCACCTGCGTGAGCGCGAACATATAAATGTCGTCGCAGAGGGAGAGGAAATCCCCCTTGATGTCGTGATGTAAGCCGTAGATTTTATCCATCCCCACTGCGAGAAGTCTTTCCAGCTGCCGATGCGAAAAGGAAAGGTTCGGTACGCTCTCCGCGATCCGCAGGGCTTCGTCCCGCATGCCCTTTTCCTTGTAGGTCATGCAGAGCCATCCCTCCGCCTCGTTTTTCAGATACGCATCCCTCGTCCCTTCCCGGACGGTTTCGAGGAGCTTGACCCGCTCTTTCCAGCGCTTTTCGTAGGTCTCGGGCTCATCGTAATAATCAAGAGCCTGCGCAAGCCTGAGCATCAACTCATGGGAAGACGGGTTTTCCGCCAGCCCCTGCCGGTAGATTTCGATCTTTTCCTTGTGCCCGCACCGTTCCGCGCGGTCCATGATGGCATCGATCTTCTTTTCCTGATTGGTCAGGTCGATCCCGAGCAGGACATCCGCCGACACGCTGAAGATGCTGCAAAGCTGCGGGATCTGGCTGATGTCCGGCGCGTTCCGGTCGCATTCCCAACCGGAGACGGCGGCAGCCGTGAGGCCGAGGAATTCGGCAAGCTGCTCCTGCGTCATATCGTGCTGACGGCGGAGCTGCCGGATGGTCGTTCCGATAGTCATATCGTTTTCTCCTTAGTTGTTTGATTCCGGTACCGTTGGCACTATTTTACCAGGCGGAGCCTGCTGCCGCAAGAGGGCGTTCGTGTGACGGAGGTACAGTTTGGCTTGAATTTTCAATAGGCGCTTGAACGCGTGAACGTAAAAGAGAAAGAACCCGCGGGGACGGGTTCTCTTTCTCATTGTCTCTCCGCCGCCCAGAGTCCGACGCGCGAGGAGATCTTCGCGGCACAGTCTTCGGCGCTTCCCATGCCGCCGAGATACGCCGTGATCTCTTCCACCGCGATGTCGTGAACGGCCTGCGGCGTGCCCGTGAGATACGGGAATCCCGCGCCGTCGAGCAGGCTGAAAAACCACGCCGTCGTCTCGTCGGCCATTTCCAGGTCTCCGTACTGCGCGGCAAGAACGTCGAGATAGAGCGGTTTCGTCGACGGAAGGGGAACGGCGGCGGAATTGTTGAAGTCATAATTCCCCGGCGCAAAGAACGCCTTGATCGCCTCGAAGCAGAGGTCGGGATCGTCGGCAAAGGCGGTGATGGCGAAAGCGGTTTGCGCGCTGATGCGGATGCCGGAAAAATCAGACGACGGAAACCCCACCGGGACCGAACCTTCGGAAACCCATGTCCGAACCGTGGCGTCCGCCATGCCCCGCATGATCACGCGATCCACGGCAATCCCGCCGTTTCGGAATGCGTCTTCCTTGGCGCGGTAATCGAGCGCCATGGAGCCGTGAGGCGTGCCGTACCACACATTGAGGTCCTTCGGCAGGTCTTTGAGATAGGAGAGATAGGCGAGAAAACCGTCCGAGCCGAATCCCTCTCCCGCTTCTCCCATGAAATCGATATATCCGCGCGGCAGGATGTTCCACGGATACAAGGCCCAGCTCTGATTTTCCATGAATACGCCTTCCGCGCCGTCCGGCAGGCTGTCGAAGAACGAGAACATCTGTGCAGACGACCATCGTTCAGCGCCGTTCAGAGAATCCGCCCATGCCGGTGAGAGGAGAAGCGTGTCGAGCTGAATCGCAGGCGCGATACCCCATATTCCGC
The DNA here is from genome assembly GCA_017540285.1 of Clostridia bacterium. Lineage (GTDB taxonomy): Bacteria > Bacillota > Clostridia > Oscillospirales > CAG-272 > UMGS1696. The sequence continues at coordinate 3,438 of JAFYBI010000516.1, forward strand.
GCGCACCGTCGTCGAAAAGCCGCGGCACGCATCCGAACAAGGTGTCGAAATTGATTTCCTCATCCGTCAGAAGATAGGGCGTGAGGTCGACGGCAAGTTTTTTTTCAGTCAACTGAACGGGCACTCTTCGTTCCGAAAGCGGCGCACCGGGATCTGCTGACGTCACCACGATATCCGGACGGAAGCCGCCGTTCAGGATGTCAAACACGAGCCGCGCCTCCTCCTCGCAGAGGGAATCCGGATCCAAATACTGCATGTAGTCGACCGGAACGATCTGCGCCTCGGGATGCGAGCGGTTGAATTCCGTCAGCTGCGCCTTCATCCGCGGCGGAAGGTCGACGGTGTGCGCAAGGGTAATCGTTTTGATCTCGTCCGTCCGAAGATCGTCCGCCTTATGCCAGAGCGCAGGCACAGCCGAAAACTCGCCGTCCCAATCCGCAGCGAGGATCAAATCCTCCTCAATCATCGCGGAAGCGTAGAGTCCGGCATGACGGGCGCCGGAATCAGAGGACGAGCCAAGAGAGGCGATGCCGGAATTGTCGAAATGCAGAACCTCGTCGACGGCGAGCCCTCCGTCCTCCTCCGCGCGCGCGGAACAGATCGCTTCCCCGTTCTCGTAGAAAAAGGAGACGAGCGGTATTCCGCCGGGCGCGGAGATCAGCGTATGCCTTCCGTCATCCGGGAACGGGATTTCCCTGCCGAAGCCGTCCGTACCGATCGTCACCGCCGCCGACGTGCCGGAGGACCCGCGGGTTACCGCCCACACCTGACCGTCCGCGCCGCGCGCCATCGAAGTGATCTCTGAGGGAAGCGCGAAACGCGTCAACAACACGAGGTCATCGTCATACACCGCAGCCGACATGCCGTCAGACGTGAAAAACCGGCCTTCTCCGTCCTCTGCAAAGAAGCGGATGCCCGCGCCGTCCGGTCCCATGGCGGATGTGACGTCCGCCGAAGTGATCGCCCCGTCCGCGCGGTCCATGCGCACGAGTTCATCATGGCCGACGACGGAAAGGAAGACAAACACCGCGTCTTCATTCACCGCGCCGCGGGTGATCCATGCTTCCCGGTCCGGGATCGGGACTTCTTCCGATCCCAAGAGTTCTCCCTCCGCGGTGAACGAACAGATCACGGAACGGTAGGAGAAGACGATCTCCCCGTTCTCCTCCCTCTCCTCACGGATCTGACAAAACGCATCGAGGGTCTTTTCCGCGCGATCCCAGTACGGCGTCACATCGTGACACATCCGCCAACCGTCGTCCAGCCGGACGGTCCTCTCCGTGAAAATGCCCGTCAGGACTCCCTCCGCCGGCGACGCTGTCGCAGACGCCGTTTCCTTATGTTTTCCGCATCCGACAAAGAGAAGAACCGCTGTCAGCAGAAACAGCCATGCGATACGAGTTTTCATGTGCGCGCCCTCTCCCACTCATTCGTTTTCTCTATTATAGCAGAATTCGCCTCACAGATTGTGTCGATTTTGTAAATATGCAGAGAGCTGACAGAAAGAGAAAGAACCCGCGTATACGGGTTCCCCTGCTTTTTCCGGTCACATCACGGCAAACGCCGCGGCGGCGTGCTTCGGGAGGGCGACGGTGATCCGGTCGGTGTCCTCCGTGATCCGTCCGGTCCAGAGCTCGGTGA
>JAFYBI010000517.1 GCA_017540285.1 Clostridia bacterium
GCGACGACGGACGGCGTGGTGCGTGCGCCTTCCGGATTCGGGATCACGACGGGTTCGCCGCCTTCAAACACGGCGACGCAGGAGTTGGTGGTACCTAAATCTATACCGATGATCTTTGCCATAATGATTGCCTCCAATATATATAGATGGATTTTTTAACAGAGTCAGTTTGCCGTCTTGACCATGGCGTAGCGGAGGACCTTGTCCCCGTACTTGTAGCCCTGCTGGAGCACCTCGACGATGACGCCCTCTCCGAGCGATTCGTCCTCGACGTGCATGACGGCGTTGTGGAGCGCGGGATCGAAGGTCTCCCCCACCTCTCCGAAGGGTGTGATGCCGAGCTTTTCGAAGGTCTCCGGCAGCTTCGAGAGGATCATTTCGAGCCCCTCGGCCAGCTTGTCGGCGTCGCCGCCCGCATATTTCGCGGCGTAGCGGAGATTGTCGATGACGGGGAGCAGTCCCGCGAGCGTGTCGGAGACGGCGTTCGCGTACACATTGCTCCGCTCGGTCTGGGTCCGCTTGCGGAAGTTGTCGTATTCCGCCGCGAGCCGCAGCACCCGGTCGTCGAGCTCCGCGGCACGCGCTTCGGACGCTTCGAGCGCCTTCTTCGTCTCCTCGAGCTCACGCCGCAGCTTTTTGATTTCCCCGCGCCGGCCCTTCGGCTCTTCCCCGTCGGATCCCGCCGGCGCTTCGGTCCCCTCTTCGGGTGCCGCAGCTTCTTCTTCGGCGGGCGTCTGGTGCGGGGCCTCGGATGTCTCGTCGGTCACGGGCGTTTTCTTTTCTTCTTCCATGATGTTCTCCCATGCTGTGTGATTTTATACGCGCGCACCCGCTACGATTCGTCGCCGCGGCGCTTCGGAGCATCGATCGTCTCGGCGATGCCCTTCGAGAGGCTGTCGATCGTGGCGATCACGCGGCGGTAGTTCATGCGGGTCGGACCGATGATGCCGATGGCGCCCACCGGCTTGCCGTTCTGCATGACCGTCTTGAAGACGAGGGTGGAATTGTCCATCACCTTGACGAGGTTTTCGCGCCCGATGAAAATCTGCACGCGATCCCCCTGATGCGCCTCGTCCGAGAGGACCTCGAGCAGGGTGTCCTTCTTTTCGAACAGCGCGAGCATTTCGCGCAGGCGGTCCATGTCGTAGAATTCCGGGTAGGCGAGGAGGCGGTTGATCCCCTCGAAGCGGAGGTCGCCGCCGTCGAAGCCCGAGATCGTCTCGCACACGGCCCGCACGACGGGGGACACGAGATAATCGTATTCGCCCATCATCCGCTCCATCTCCATGATGAGCGGCATGGTGATCTCCCCGGCGGTCAGCCCGGTGATCTTCGCGTTGAGGACGCCCGCGAGGAGCGACGCGGCTTCCGGCGGGATGGCGGCCCGGTTCGAGCGGATGTACTTCGTCTTGACGACGCTGCCGATCAGCATGATGAGGACGGCGGTCGTGTCGTCGAGGCGCATCAGTTCGAAACGCCCGACCGTGATGCGCGCCTGCCGCGGCCTCAGCGAGAGGGCGGTGTAGTTGGTCAGCTTCGAGGCGAGCGTGACGGCCGTCTGCATGATGGCGTCCAGCTCGTTCTGCTTCTGCCGGAGCGCGCCGCGGAGCTCTTCGATCTCACTCTGGGTGAGGTTGTACCGGTCGAGCAGCTGGTCGACGTAGAAGCGGTACCCGGCCTCCGACGGGATGCGTCCCGCCGAGGTGTGGGGCTGTTCGAGGTATCCCATCTCCTCGAGCTCCGCCATTTCGTTGCGGATGGTGGCAGAGGAGCAGCCGATCTGCTGATTCTGGGTGAGGAATTTGCTTCCCACCGGCTCGCCGCCCGCGATGTGCGCGTCCACGATGGCCTTCAGGATCGCTTTTTTCCGTTCGTTGAGAACTTTTTCGCCGCCGCTCATCCTCCCTCACCTCCTGTCTGCCGCATTGGCGCCGGTCGGGTCCGTCCGGGACCCGGAATTAGCACTTGAAACGCCTGAGTGCTAACCACTGTCCATACTGTACCATTTTTTACCCCGTCATTCAAGAACTAAGCGTGAATATTTTGTTAATTATATATGAATTCGCGTTTCTGACAAGAAAAACGGCGGAATCCGTTAGCATTCCGCCGTCTGGTTTGTTCAATTCGCCCGCCGTCAGAGGCGACGCCGCCGGACAGAAAAGCCGCAGCCGAGAGCACACGCGGACGTGACGCTCAACGCTGCGACCCTTCCGAGACCGGGCAGGCGGTCACGGGTGTTGGGCGCGTGCTCGGGAGGCGCCGGATCCGTCTGCCTGGGCGGGGCGGTCCCGGGCGTCTCGGGGGTCTCGGGGGTTTTCGCGGGGGACTTCTGCGCCTGTTCTTCGGGCGCCTTTCGATCGACGATGTACGACGCGGTGTCCCCGGTCTTTTCGGTATAGTCGACGCCGTTCACGAGCCAGACGTCGGAGACCGCGGCGCTGGTGTTGCGGACGGAGAAGCCCATCGTGCCGGGGGTGAGGACGAGGACGCTTGCGCGCTCGAGCTCATAGGAGGCGCCGGTCTTCTGGACGGTCATGGTCATCCGGTGCAGGGCGCCGTCCTCGACGGGGATGGCGACGTCGACCCAGTAGCCGCCCCGGATCGCGCGGACGAGGTCCTCATCGGGCTCGTCGAACTCGTCGACGGTGCCGTTCCCGCGGATGACGAGGGAGGTGATGTTGGTCGGCTCCGCGCCGCGGCAGGTGAGGAGGAAGGCGAGGGAGCCGTTCTCCCGTCCCGATTCGGTGAACCGGAAGGAAAACTCGACGGTATAGGAGGTCCCGCGGGCGACGCCGGGCAGCAGGGTATAGGCGCGGCCGCCGTCGACCGAGCGGATCTGCAGGGCGTCGTCCCGGATCCCGATCTCGGCGGCCTCCGCGGTGGAGGTCCCGGTCACGAGGCCGGATTTCGCGTAATCGGAGACGTCGGCGAAGGACTGGCGGTAGAGGACCTGGCCGGCGGGGGCGTCCTCGGTCCAGGGATCCGCCGCGTCCGCGCAGACGCACAAAAAGGAGGCGCAAAGAAGAAGAAACGCGAGGAAAACGCTGACGCTGCTTCTCATACGGCCTCCATGAGATACTCAAAGAATTCCACTTCTTATTATATGCAGAATCTTCCTCCGCGTCAAGAGGTTTTCGCGCAAATCCGACAAAAAATTCCGGGAAATGCGCATACGATCACGGGGAGAACTGAAGCGCCGAGGCGGAGCTCCAGAATGTGCGGTCTCCCATCCACGCGGAGGACACCCGCTGCATTTCCGCTGCCGTACGGCGGGGATAGAAGAGCCGCGAGGCCTGATGCGTATAGTTGTACTGTTCGTTCACATACCAGCCCTCGGACACCGTCAGCGGATAGAAAACATAGCCCCGCATCTGTCCGCACCGCCCGTCGAACGAAAATTCCCCGACAATCTCGGCGCCTTCTTCCGATGAGACAGTGTTGAAGAACGGGAACATCGCGCCGCCGGAGAGCATCCGCCTCCCGAGCGAGGCGTAGTCCGCTGCGCATCTTGTCCCATCCTGGTCGCAGAGCAGGCGTCCGTTCACCTCGCCGCGGCTGCAGACTTCTCCCCGTCCATTAGCGTACTCCCACAAGTGGAAGCAGTCC
>JAFYBI010000518.1 GCA_017540285.1 Clostridia bacterium
CGTTGAGAATCACCAAGATTGTTCACAAAGTACCGCCGGATTTTTTTCCATGAAAGTCCGGCTTTTTTCACGCGATCCATTGACTTTCTCACACCGGATGTGTTAAAATAGGGTGTAAAAAATGTTACTTTGACAGGATTACGGAAGGAGCGTGTGCCATGTACAACGAAAGGCGCGAACAGATCCGCGCTCTTTTGCAGATCAGGCCCTTTGTGTCGATCAAGGAGCTGGAGGCCATGTTCCCGAACGTCTCGGGCATGACCCTGCGGCGCGATATCGAATACTTCGAGTCCGTCCACGAGGCCATCAAGGTGCGGGGCGGCGCGAGAAGCATGAAGTTCATCACCACCCAGACGGACGGCTCCATCGCCACGAGAATGAACGAAAACGTCCACTCGAAGGACTCCATCGCCCAGAGAGCCGCGGAATTCCTCGAAACCGGCCGCTCCATCTTCATCGACTCCGGCTCGACCCTCCAGCATATCGTCCAGTACGTCCCGAACGACCGGTTCACCTTCACCACGACGGATCCGGCTGCCGCCCTCGAGCTGTGCAAGATCGGGATGCCCATCGTGAACATCGTCGGAGGCCGCCTCGACCACGACAACCACACGATCACCGGCGCGCAGGCCACGAAATTCCTGCAGGACATCAACATCGACATCGCCTTTCTCTCCCCCTCCGGTCTCTCCTCCCGCAGCGGATTCACCGTCGGGAACTACTCGGAGTGCGAGCTCAAGCGCGTGGTGGCGGAAAAGGCCCGGCTGGTCGTCATTCTGATGGACGCCTCGAAGATCGACCGTTCCCTGCCCTACACCTTCGCCGATTTTTCCTCGGCCCACGTGCTCATCACCAACGCCCCCCTTCCGCCGGAGCTCTCGCGCCTCGCCGCGGGCCACGACGTGAAGGTCATCAACGTCTCGGAGTGAGGACTCCCCCGCTCCCGTCTCCCCCGAAAAACCCCGGCATCTTCGGATCGCCCGGTTATCATAAGAAAGGAACTTCAACATGGCAAACGTAGTCATCATGCCCCGTCAGGGTCAGAGCGTCGAATCCTGCATTATCACGACGTGGCAGAAGAAGAAGGGCGACCGGGTCGAAACCGGCGATATTCTCTTCTCCTACGAAACGGACAAGAGCGCCTTCGACGAGCCTGCCCAGGTTTCCGGCACCGTTCTCGAAGTGCTGGCGGCCGAAGGGGACGTGATTCCCTGTCTCGATCCCGTCTGCATCATCGGCGAGCCCGGCGAGGACATTTCAGCCCTGCTGCCGAAGAAGGATGCCGACGCCGCCGCTCCCGCGGAAGAAGCGAAGGAAGAAAAGCCCGCCGCGGCCGAAGCCGAAGCCACCGTTTCCGAATCCGACGGCGAACGGGTCTTCATCTCTCCCCGCGCCCGTCACCTCGCCCTCGACGCCGGAGCGGATCTGACCAAGGTCACCCCCACCGGCCCCCACGGACGCATCATCGAAAGAGACGTCAACAAAGCCCTTGACGCCGGATTCACCGCGGCGACCGAGGCTGTCGAAGCCTTCCTCGCCGGCAAGCCCTTTGCCGCGGAAGAGCCCGCGAAGGCAGATGAGATCCCCGCTCCCGCAAAGGCCGCCGAAGCCGCTCCCTCCGCCGAGGATCTGCGCGCTTACGTCGAGGAACCGATGTCCAATATCCGCAAGGTCATCGCGAAATCCATGCACGCCTCCCTCTCCGAGATGGCGCAGCTCACCCTCAACTCCTCCTTCGACGCGACGAACCTCATGGCGTTCCGCGCGAAGCTGAAGGAAGCGGGAGAGGCCCTCGGTCTCGGCAAGATCACCGTCAACGACATGGTCCTCTTCGCCGTCTCCCGGATCCTGCCCTCCTACCCGGAGATCAACGCCAACCTCATCGACAACACCTTCCGCAAGTATAAGCACGCCAACGTCGGCATGGCGGTGGACACGGACCGCGGGCTGCTGGTTCCCGTCCTCTTCGGCGCGGAAAAGATGACCCTCGCCTCCCTCGCCGCCGAGACCAAGACCCTTGCGGCAAAGGCCCGCGACGGCAAGCTGACGCCCGACGAAATGAGCGGCGGATCCTTCACCGTCTCCAATCTCTGCTCGATGGGAGTGGAGAGCTTCACGCCCGTCATCAACCCGCCCCAGACCGCGATCCTCGGCGTGTGCTGCACCGTCAACCGCGTGAAGGCAGACGGCACGGTCTATCCTGCTATGGGCCTGTCCCTGACCTTCGACCACAGAGCCGTCGACGGCGCGCCTGCCGCGAAGTTCCTGAAAGAACTCTGCACGGCCCTCGAACACTTCGATCTCCTTCTCGCAAAGTGAGGTTCCGATATGGCTGAATCTGCATTTGATCTTATTATTCTGGGCGGCGGTCCCGCTGGCTACAACGCGGCGGAACGGGCTGCTCACGGCGGGCTGAAAACCGCGGTCTTCGAGGAAAGAGCCCTCGGCGGCGTCTGCCTGAACGAAGGCTGCATCCCGACAAAGACCCTGCTCTACTCCGCGAAGATCCTCGACTACGCCCATCACGGCGAGGCCTACGGCGTCACGGTCACCGGCGCCTCCCTCGATCACGCGAAGGTCGTGGCCCGCAAGGACAAGGTCGTGAAGACCCTCGTCTCCGGCGTTGCGGCGAAAATGCGCGGCGCGGGCGTCACCGTGATCCCGGCCTCCGCGAAGATCGCCGGAAAGACCGCCTCCGGGTTCGCCGTGGAAGCGGACGGCAAGACCTACGAAGCGAAGAAACTCCTCGTCTGCACGGGCTCCGAAGCGGTGGTCCCCCCGATCCCGGGACTGCGGGACAGCTACGCGGGCGGACTTGCCGTGACCAACCGGGAGATCCTCGATCTGAAAACCGCTCCCCGTCGCATCGTCGTGGTCGGCGGCGGCGTGATCGGGCTTGAAATGGCCTCCTACTTCTGCTCCATCGGCTCCGAGGTGACAGTCGTCGAAATGCTCGACAAGATCGCCGGTCCCACCGAAGCCGAGATCTCGAAGATCCTGCAGAAGAACTACGAAAAGAAGGGCGTGAAGTTCATCCTCGGCGCAAAGGTCGCGGCGGTGAACGGAAAGCCCGGCGACGGCGTCGTGGAATACGAAAAGGACGGAAAGACCGACAAGATCGCCTGCGACCTCGTGCTCGTCTCCACCGGCCGCCGCGCGAGAACGAAGGACATCGGCCTCGAGGAGATCGGTGTCCAGATGAACCGCGGCGCGATCGTTACCGACGAGACCTGCCGGACCTCCGTTCCCGGGATCTGGGCCGCCGGCGACGTGAACGGAAAGATCATGCTCGCCCACACCGCGTACCGCGAAGGCGAAGCGGCCGTGAACGACATGCTCGGCAGGAAGGACCGCGTGGACTACCGCGCCATCCCCTCCGTCATCTACACGAATCCCGAAGTCGGCTCCGTCGGCGAGACCGTGGAAACCGCGAAGAAGGCCGGGATCGAAGCCGAAGAAGTCACCCTCTCCCTGCGGTACAGCGGACGCTACGTCGCGGAGAACGAAGGCGGCGACGGCATCGTGAAGGTCGTCTACGGCAAGGAACACCGCGAGATCCTCGGCGTCCACATGATCGGCTCCTACGCCTCCGAGATCATCTACGGCGCGGCCGCGATGGTGGCGAAGAAGCAGCGGATCTCCGACGTCGAAAAGCTGGTCTTCCCGCATCCCACCGTCTGCGAAGTGATCCGCGAAGCCATGTTCGCAGCTGAATAAAACGATTCCAGTCCATTATCATACAACATTTCAAAGGAGAATTCATCATGCCGAAAAGCCAGTTTGTAGATCCCGGCAAGGTATTCCAGCCCGGATACATCGATTTTGACAGCATTCCGCTCTGCCGCTACGACAAGACCATCGACGAAGAGAAGCAGATCTATTCGAAGGCCGATTTCCTCCGCATCTATCACGACATGCGCACCATCCGCGAGTTCGAGACGATGCTGAACGAGATCAAGGTCAAGTCCGAATACAACGGCGTGAAGTACAACAACCCCGGCCCGACCCACCGCTCCATCGGTCAGGAAGCCTCCGCCGTCGGTCAGGCGTACTGCATGGACATCAACGACTTCC
>JAFYBI010000519.1 GCA_017540285.1 Clostridia bacterium
CGAGCACAACGAGAAATACACCGGCATCCCGTCCCGCTCCATGTACTTCGGCACCGGCGACTACGGCGGATCCTGCAAGGAGATCTCCGCGAAGATGCTGAACGAGGCCATCGACAAGAACGGCGAGAACCTCTACGAAGTCATCGCGGCCTCCACCGACGATATTTTCAACGACCTCACCCCCGAGGAATTCGAGAACCTCCCGGCCTACGACGGCGAGCTTCTGATCCCCCACGGCTCCGGCGCGGTCACCTCCCACACCATCAACAAGAGATGGAACCGCAAGAACGAGCTTCTGGCCGACTCCGCGGAGCGCGCTTCCGTCATGGCCGCGTGGCTCGGCGCGTCGGAATATCCCGAGGAAAGACTCCTCACCGCATGGCAGACCTTCCTGTGGCACCAGTTCCACGACGACCTGCCCGGCACCTCCATCGCGGAAGCCTACGTCTTCACCTACAACGATTACGTCATCGCCCTCAATATGTTCGCGGCGGAACTGACCAAGGCGGTCGGCGGCGCGGCGAAGGCCCTCGACACCAACGTGAAGGGCACCCCCGTCGTGGTGTACAACCCCGTCTCCGTCGAGCGGAACGATATCGTCACCGTGAAGCCCTTCCTCTCCGCGAAGAAGTACGTCCGCGTGTTCGCCCCCTGCGGATGCGAAGTCCCCGCCCAGTATGACGAAGGGACGAAGACCCTGAAATTCGCGGCGAAGACCCCGGCGGTCTCCTGCGCCGTGTTCGATATCGAAGAATCCGACGAACCCTCCCCGCTCTCTCCGGCCGTGTGCGTCTCCGACCGGGTGATCGAAAACGAGCGCTACCGCGTCACGATCGACGAAAACGGCGACATCGCTTCCATCGTCGACAAGGCGAACGGCGATACCGAACTCCTCGCGGCTCCCGCAGGGCTCGAGATCGGCCCGGACACCTCCACCAACTGGCCGTCCTGGGAGCTCGTCTGGACGGATTCCCTCAAAGAGCCCGTCCATGTGAAGGATAACGTCAAAATCGAAGTCGCCGAGAACGGTCCCGCCGTCTGCGCCCTGAAGATCACCCGCACCCACGGCGGCTCCACCTTCGAGCAGACCGTGCGCCTCACCGCCGGCGGACAGCGCGTGGACGTGGCCTGCAAAGTGGACTGGTACGAGAGAGCCTCCAACCTCCGCGCCGCCTTCCCGCTTGCCGTTTCCAACCCGAAGGCCGCTTTTGACCTCGGTCTCGGCGCCATCGACAGCGGCAACACCGATTCCTTCCCCTACTATCAGCACGTCGTCCATCAGTGGGCGGATCTGACGGCGGAGGACGGATCCTACGGCGTCTCCATCCTCAACGACTGCAAGTACGGCATGGACAAGCCGAACGACAACACCCTGCGCCTCACCCTCATCCACACGCCCCTTGCCCCGTTCTCCCCGGAATCCGGTCAGGACTGGCAGGATATGGGCCTGAACCTCTTCACCTACTCGATCATGGGACACAAAGGCCCCCGGACCGGCGAGACCACGAAGGAAGCCGCCGAGCTAAACCAGCCCCAGATGTCCTTCTGCGCGGCGAAGCACGAGGGATCGAAGAAGGTCCTCTCCTTCGTCTCCGTCTCCGACGACGCGGCGATCGTCCGCGCGGTGAAGAAGGAGGAGAAGGGGGATCGGATCATCGTCCGCATCCAGAACACTGTCGGACACGAGCTGAAAGACGTGAAGCTGACCTTCGCGGCTCCTCTGACCTCCGTGACCGAGACCAACGGCTACGAGGACGAGATCGCGCCCGTCGC
>JAFYBI010000520.1 GCA_017540285.1 Clostridia bacterium
ACTTCCCGGCGCCGGCCTTCGAGCTCCCCTGCGACCTGATCCTCTGCGAACTCGCGCACTTCTCGGCGGACGACTGCATCCCGGTCTTCGATCGGACGAAAGCCAAGAAGATCCTGCACACGCACATCAGCCCGCGCTGGCACGAATCCCTCGCGCGGCAGATGGCGGCGAAGCACCCGTACGCATACGGCGCGGTGCAGGACGGGATGGAGCTTGTGATCTGACGGATAACATCATCGGAGGTTGAATTTGGAAAACACGCCATTGCTGTACGATCCGGCGGTCTTCGTCGTCGGGCGGGACTACCAGATCATTTTTCTCACAGAGACCCGGGGCATCGGCTGGATCGAGATCGGCGGGGAGCGCTACACCGACGAGGAAGCCGGACTCCTGTACTACGGCACCGTCCACAAGATCCCGGTGCCCGGGGACGTTCTGAACCGCGCGCGGGCCTACACGGTCGTCTTTGTCGAATACGCGGACAAGAAGCCCTATTATCCCGAGGGGATCGAAAAGGTCCGCAAAGAATACGTCTTCCGGCCTCTCGAAGGGGATTCGTACCGGATCTTCCACTTCGCCGACACGCACGCGAGAACGAAGACCCCGCTTGCGCTCTACCGGGAGACCGGCGACTGCGACCTCATCGTGCTCAACGGCGACATCAACGAGCACAGCTACGAGATCGAGAACTTCCATACCGCCTTCATCCTTGCCTCCGGATCGGCGCACGGCGAGCGTCCCGTGATCTACTCGCGCGGCAACCACGATACCCGGGGCTACGCCGCGCAGGACCTCGTCAACTACATCCCCACGGCCTTCCGGGACGGGCGGCGCGAGACCTTCTACTCCTTCCGGCAGGGCTCCCTCTGGGGGCTTGTGCTGGACTGCGGCGAGGACAAATACGACGTCAACGCGGAATACGGCGGGACGATCCTCTTCGACACCTTCCGGAAGCGCGAGACCGCGTACCTCCGTTCCGTCATCGCGAACAGGGAGACGGAATACGAGGCCGAGGGCGTGAAGACGAAGATCGCGATCTGCCACGTTCCCATCGTCGAGCATTTTCCGTTCCCGTTCGACGTCGCGAGCGAGATCTACGAGGAGTGGACGCACCTGCTCGACGAGATCGGGATCGATTTGCTCCTCTGCGGGCACATGCACCGCGCGTATCTCATCCCGGCGCACACAGCGGACAAGCGCGACGCCTCCTTCCCGACGGCGGTCTGCTCGATCCCCGGCGTCAAGGACGAAAACGGCGTCGAGCATTACGTCGGCGGGCTGATCGAGGTCGACGGGGACCGTCGGATCGTGAAGGTCATCCCCGGCGGCGAAGACTGGCCGTTCTGAGGGGAGGCGCGTCATGCTCTGGAATGCCCGGAACCACCGCGTCCCGCTGGACGGCACCGACATGGAGGCGGTTTCCTTCGGGCGGGGCGGGAAGCATTTCGTGATCCTGCCCGGGCTCTCGGACGGGCTCGCGACGGTCGGGGGAAAGGCGCTTCTCCTGGCGCCGCCGTACCGGAAGTTCTTCGATCGGTACACCGTCTGGATGTTCAGCCGGAAGAACCGGCTGTCCGAGGGGACCGCGATCCGCGACATGGCGGAGGATCAGGCGCGGGCAATGGCTTCTCTCGGGATCGGCAGGGCCGCCGTGATGGGCGTGTCCGAGGGCGGCATGATCGCCGAGCTGCTCGCCGCGCTGCACCCGGAGCGGGTCGAAAAGCTCGTTCTCGCCGTCACCGCGCCGTATGCGAACGAAACGGCCCGGGACTGTGTCCGCCGCTGGATCGGGTTCGCCGGGGAAGGACGGCACCGGGAGCTGATGATCGACACGGCGGAGCGCAGCTACTCCCCGGCGTATCTGAAGAAATACCGGAGGATGTACCCCATCCTCGGTCTGATCGGCAGGCCCGGGGATTACGGCCGGTTTCTTGCGAACGCCGAGGCGATCCTCTCCTTCGACGCGCGGGAAGCGCTCGGGAGGATCGCCTGTCCCACGCTGATCCTCGGCGGGGAGGACGACCGGATCGTCGGCGCGGACGCGTCCCGCGAGCTGCAGGAACGGATCGCGAACAGCGCGCTTCATCTCTATCCCGGTCTCGGCCACGCGGTGTACGAGGAAGCGAAGGATTTCAACGAACGCGTCCTCGCGTTTCTCGAATCGTGATTCCGAAATCAAACAAGCCCCGAGGCAGCTTTGCCGGCTGCTTCGGGGCTGTTTTGCGTTTTGCGTGTGATTTGTCCTCAGAACCGCGAGTTGATCGGGGAGGCCTCGACGGAATACTGCGAGAGGACGTCGTCGTGATAGGTGATCCCGGAAAACTTTTCCTCGAGCATCGAGGTGAAGAGCTCCGCCGTCACCGTCTCGTCGTAATTCTCGAAGAAATCCTTGCAGTCCTCCTCGTCCCACGGGCGCTCCTCCAGCGGCAGGCGCATGATGTAATGCACGCCGCGGTCGGACTCGACCTTCACCCATTCGCCGATCGCCAGCTCGAACGCGGAGGAAACCACGCCCTCGATGAAGTCCATGTCCCGGGTGAGGTAGTACCCGTGCGGATAATACTGATCCTCCGAGGAGACGCGGTAGATCTCCTCGAAATCGCCGCCCTCCGCGAGCGCTTCGTCGATCGCCGCCACGAGGGCGTTTTTCGCGTCGAGATCCGCGCCGGTGAGGGGGACTTCCTGCTGATGCCCGTCGGAGCCGATGATCGCCTCGCCGTTCTGATCCGTCGCGTAGCGGGTCTTGTTGTTTACGTAAATGTGCCGCACCCGGGCGTAGTTCGCCTCGAGGTACGCCGTCCGCTCCGCGTCGTTCAGCCCGATCGTGCCGTTCGAGCCGTAGAGATAATTGTACACGGCGGTGGCGCGCTCGTCGCGGAGGTAGATCTCGCGCAGCATCTTCATGTTGATCCCGTAGTTCGCGAGGGCCTGGTTGAGCGAATTTTTGCTGCCGCCCGCGTAGTCCTCGAGATAGGAATCAATGTAGGCGTCCACGTCGTTCACCACCGCGCGGGGCAGGCTGAGGCCGTACTCCTTGAAGAGGCCGTCGCAGACGAGGGAAAGGCTGACGTTGTGCACGACGGCGTCGAAGAGAAAGTCCTCGGCGGTCGTGTCCCCGATGGGCTGGCGGTAGAACGCCTCGTTGTCGCGGAAATCGGAATAGGTCTGGGCAAAGCGGGACTTGTAGGTGGCGAGGTAATACTGAAACTCCGCCTCGCTGATCGATTGGCCGTCATACTCCATGACCGCCGCTCCGCCGCCGCAGGAGAGGAGGGAGAGGGCGAGCGCGGCGAGGGCGAGGAGGGCGGTGAGACGCCGGAGGAATGTGCTTGTTTTCACGTTGACACTCTTTTCTTTCGGATCTTTCCGATCTTTCGGACCGTTTCGGACCGATCGGATCTTGTCTGAGGTTTTCGCCTTGCATTATACACGGAAAAAATGAACTTTCTGTATCACGCCGTGAGAAAGGATGTATATTTCGTGAGAAGTTCGATGAGAAATTCCGTGTTCCGTTCGTTTGGCTTCGTTTTGAGGGTGACGAAGGGGTTCTGCGAGAGGGAGACCTTCACGCCGAGGCTGGGATAGGCGTGTGCGAGCTTCTGCACGGCGGCGGGATCGATCTCCCCGGTGTAGAGGCGCACCGAGCCGTCCCGCTCCTCGATCTTCGAGAAGCCCGCGTCCCTCCCGAGCGCGCGGATCCGGGCGATGCGGCAGAGGTTGACGGCGGCGGCGTTCGGCTCCCCGTAACGGTCGCAGAGCTCGTCGAGGATGTCGTCGTAATCCGCCTCGTTCTCCACCCGCGCGATGCGCTTGTACATATCCATGCGCTGCGGAGCGGACGCGATGTAGGACTTCGAGAGATAGGCGTCGCACCGGACGTCGACCGCACAGTCGGGGCGGGATTTCTTCACCTCGCCGCCCTTTTCCTCGATCACGGCTTCTTCGAGCAGCTTCATGTAGAGGTCGTACCCCACGGCGTCGAGGTGGCCGTGCTGTTCCGCGCCGAGAAGATTGCCCGCGCCGCGGATCTCGAGGTCCCGGAGGGCAATGCGGAAGCCCGCACCGAATTCCGCGTATTCCCGGATGGCCGAGAGCCGCTTTTCCGCGACCTCCGTCAGCATTTTGCCGCGGCGGTAGGTGAAGTAAGCGAAGGCGCGGGTGTTCGAGCGTCCCACGCGCCCGCGGATCTGGTGGAGCTGGGAGAGGCCGTAGTTCTCGGCGTTTTCGATGATGAGGGTATTGGCGTTCGGAATGTCGATGCCCGTTTCGATGATCGTGGTGCAGACGAGGATGTCGACGTCGCCGCGGATGAGGGCGTCCCAGACCTCCTCGATGTCGTCGCGGTCCATCTTCCCGTGCGCCACGGCGATCCGGGCGTCGGGCATGGCGGCGGCGATGCGGTCCGCGACGTGGTAAATGCCCTCCACCTTGTTGTAGAGGTAGAAGACCTGTCCGCCGCGCCGCAGTTCCCGCCGGATGGCCTCGAAGATCAGGGCCTCGTCGTATTCCATGACGTAGGTCTGGACGGGGGAACGCAGACCGGGGGCCTCTTCGAGCACGCTCATGTCGACGATCCCGCCCATCGCCATGTTGAGGGTCCGCGGGATCGGGGTGGCGGTGAGCGTGAGGACGTCCGCGCCGACGGAGAGCTGCTTCAGCTTTTCCTTCTGCGCGACGCCGAACCGCTGCTCCTCGTCGATGATGATGAGGCCGAGGTCGTGAAACTGCACGTCCTTCGAGATGAGGCGGTGGGTGCCGATGATGATGTCCGTGTCCCCGCGCGCGACCTTGCGGACCGCGGCGGCCTGCTCCGACGGCTTGCGGAAGCGGGAGACCATGTCGACGTGGACGGGGAAGGACCGCATCCGCGCGAGGAAGGTCTGGTAGTGCTGGTAGGCGAGGATCGTGGTCGGCACGAGGACGGCGACCTGTTTGCCGCTCATGACGGCCTTGAAGGCGGCGCGCAGGGCGACCTCGGTCTTGCCGTAGCCGACGTCGCCGCAGAGGAGGCGGTCCATCGGATAGGGCTGCTCCATGTCGCGGCGGATATCGGCGATCGCGGCGAGCTGGCCGTCCGTCTCTTCGTATTCGAACGAGGAGGCGAACTCGCGGCAGAGCTCGTCGTCCGGATCGAACGCGATGCCCTTCGTCCGCTTGCGCCGCGCGTAGAGCTCGATCAGCTCCTTCGCCATCTCGCGGGTGGCGGCCTTCGCGCGGGTCTTGGCCCGGGTCCAGTCCGCGCCGCCCATCCGGGAGAGCTTGACCGCGCCGGTGTCGCTGCCCGCGCCGATGTACTTCGACACGTGATCGAGCTGGTCGACGGGGAGGAAGAGGCTGTCGGTCCCGGCGTAATTGATCCGCACGTAGTCCCGCGTGCTCCCGTCGATCGTCAGGCTCTCCATGCCGACGTACTGCCCGATGCCGTACGCGTCGTGCACGACGATGTCGCCGACGTTGAGATCCGCATAGGAGAGGATCGCCTCGGAGGCGGACTTTTTCCGCTTCGGCTGTCGGAAGAAGCGTCCGCGGGAGGGCCGGGCGGATTCCTTCGAGAAGTCCATGAGGGCGAACTTCGGCGTGACGGTCGAATAGCCGCCCGGGAATTCGCCGGTCATGAGGAGGACGGGCGGGTTCGGCTTGCCGGCGAAATCCGCGAAATCGATGTCCTCGGCATCGCCGGAGACCGCCGTCCGCCCGCTTGCGTTGATCTCTTCGAGCAGGGCGTTCTTTTCGATGTCGGAGGCGCAGAGGACGGCGCAGAGATACCGCTCGTCCGTATAGCGGCGCAGATCGTCGAAGAAGAGCGCGGTGTTTCCGGCATACGCGGGGACGTGGCGGGTGTTGAAGAGGAAGACGCCCGCGGGGGTGACGCCGTCCGGGGTGCGGGACACGGCGTCGGAGAACACGACGGGGCCTGCCTGCCGCGCGGCGAACTCCGACCAGTCGCGCATCCAGCGTCCTTCCTTCTGCGGCGGGAGCTCGAAGGCCTCGGTCATTCCCGCGAGGCTCTGCTCGACGAGGGCTGCCGACGCGTTGGTCCGCTCCTCGCAGGACGCGGCGTCGAAAAAGATCATCGGCCCGCGCGCGTATTCGAGGAGGCAGTCGCCGTCCGGGTAGATGAGCGGGAGGTATTTGTCGGCGAAATTGAGCTCGAAGCCGTTCTCGAGCGAGGCGAGCTCCCCGGAAAGGATTTCCGCAGCCCTTGCGCGCCGCTCGTCGCCGATCTCCTCGTCCCCTCTGCGGCCGAGCCTCCGGATATGCCGCCGCACCGCGTCGATGAGCTCTTCCCGGCATCCGTCGGGGAGGATCAGCTCGCGCACGGGCGGGAAGGTCATGCGGGCGGGGCCGTTGTCCGTGAAGCGCTGGGTCTCGGGGGAGAAATACCCGATGCGGTCGACCTCGTCGCCGAAGAGCTCGATGCGGACGGGCTCCGACGCGGGCGGATACACGTCGACGATGCCGCCGCGGACCGCGAACTGCCCGGGCGACTCGACGAGGTCCACGCGGACATATCCGGCGTCGGAGAGCTCGGCGGCGAGGCGGGCAGTGTCGATCCCCCGCGCTGCGTCGACGGTCACGCAGAGCCTCTCGAGGAATTCCGGGGGCTGCGTGATCTGCAAGATCGCCTCTCCGGTCGTGCAGATGACCGTGGGACGCGCCTCATCGGGGAGGATCCCCGTCAGCGAGGAGAGGACGCAGAGCCGCTCGCCCTCGGTGTCGTGGGAGGAGACGATGTTCGAAAAGCAGTATTCCCGCGCGGGGAACCGGGCCGCTTTGACGCCGATCGAAAGCAGAAAATCCCGCGCCCGCGCCGCCTGCCGGTCATCGGGAAAGACGAGCAGGGGCGGGTCGTCCGGGGAGGCAAAGTCCTCGGCGAAGGCCATGAGGAAGATGTGCTCCGCGCCTTCCGAGAGCCCGCTCATGCTGAACGGCTTGCGGCGTCCCCAGACGGCCGAGGTGAGCGCGGCGGTCAGGGAGGCGTATTCCCGGTTGAGGCGGAAGAGATCGGTCAGTAGGCGATAATTGATCATAAAACACCCGACGCTTTCAGTTTGGTTCGGATCCGTCGAATTTCACGCCGTTGAAGCGGGACATGGCGTCGTCGACCCGTCCGGCTGCGAGAAGCGGGATCGCTTCGGCGACGCAGGCGAAAATCGGAGACAGCTTCTTCAGATCCGCTTCGGGGATCCGGCTGAGGACCCAGTCCGCCATTTCGTATTCCGGATGCGGTTTCGCGCCGACGCCGATGCGGATGCGGGGGAACGCTTCGGAGCCGAGATGCTCGATGATCGACCGGAGGCCCTTCTGTCCGCCGTCGGAGCCGGACCGCCGGATGCGCATCCTGCCGGGCTCCTGCGCGACGTCGTCCGAAATCACGATGATGCGCTCCGGCGGGATCTTGTAGAAATCCGCCGCCTCCCGGACCGCCTCGCCGGAGGCGTTCATGTAGGTCTGCGGCTTCATCAAAAGGACCCGCTTGCCGTTCACGGTGAGCGGCGCGGTGAGCGCCTTGAATTTCAGCTGCTTCAGCTCGACGCCGTGCTTTTCGGCGAAGGCGTCCAGCGCGAGAAAGCCCGCGTTGTGCCGGGTGAAGGCGTATTCCTGGCCGGGATTGCCGAGCCCGACGACGAGGACTTCGGGCGCGCCGCTCTCAAGCGCCGGCTTCTGTGCGATCTTTTTGAAGAGTTCGAAAATGTCTGCCATGATGGGATGTCTCCGGTTGAATTTGGGATCAAAGCCTCCGAAACGCGCAAAAAGCCCCTGTGCCCGCGCATAGGGAGGGGGATCGTGTCGTTTTTTGCCGGACGGGATCAGTTGAAGGCGAGGTGCTGGCCGGCCTCCATCTTGACGATGCGGTCGCGGTAGTCGCGGGAGATCGGGTCGAAGCGCAGATCGTCCACGGCGGTCGCGGGGCCGTTCAGGTGCATGGGGATGGCCCGTCCGATGCGGTAGTTTTTCATGTAGTAGTCGATGCCGAGGAAGGCATAGATGCCGAGGCGTGTGTCGAGCGGGAGGAACGCCGTGTCGATCGCGAAGCCGCGCAGTCCGCGGGTGTATTCCCGGAAGGAGAGGGTCATGTCGTAGATCTGGGCCTCCGTCATGTCCCGCCAGAGCCAGAGGTGCAGATCCCCGGCGTGGAAGATGTTCCGCCCGTTCATGCAGACGAGGTAGGCGACGCCGCGGTCGGTGGAGGGCAGGGCCTTGATGCGGAAACGGCTTTCGGTGTGCATGTCCATGCCCGGCTCCGCCACGATGCATTCGCGGATCCCGCGCGCCCGCACATCCGCGAGAGGGGTATCGTTCGAGAGGACGCAGCGGACGTTCGGGTGGTCGCGGCATAAACTGAAAACGTCGGGGTTGAAGTGATCCTCATGAGAGTGCGACACGAAGACATAGAGCTTCTTTTTCATCGGCAGGCGGGGAAGGGTCCCCTTCCAGTAATCGAAGATGAGCATGTGCGTTTCCGTTTCCACGGAAAAGCCGCTGTGACCGATGCAGTTGATGACCATCATGACGGATAACCTCAGTTTCAGGTGCGGAAAAAACTCCGAACATATCTTATCATGAAAGGGAGAGAATGTCAAGAGAAAATCGCGGCGCGCGGGTGTCCTGAACGGAGAAATTTCGAAATCTCTCTTGCTTTTTCTTCTCCGTTATGCTATACTGTCTATGAGCGTGCCGCCGGACGCCTTCTTTTTGCGCGCCGCCCGCACCTCCCGACCGGAATTCATTCCACAGAATCATACAGAATCAAGAACCACCGAAAGGATCCGTCATCCATGGAAAAGCAGTTCCAGGAAATTCTCGCGAATTTCAATCTGACCCTCGATCCGTCCGCTTACGGAAACGGGCACATCAACGACACCTACATTGTCCATTCCCAGCCCAACTATATCCTCCAGCGCATCAACAAGCGCGTCTTCACGAATCCTCCGGCCGTCATGGAGAACATCCTGGGCGTGACCGAATACCTGCGCGAAAAGATCATCGAGGAAGGCGGCGACCCGGACCGGGAGACCCTCAACCTCATCATGACCGTCGACGGCAAGCCCTACTATCGCCACACCGACGGCGAATACTACCGCGTCTACAAATTCATCGACCGCGCGGTCTCCTATGACATCGTCGAGAATCCCATGCAGCTCTACCACGCCGCGCGCGCGTTCGGCAAGTTCCAGAACATGCTCGCCGATTACCCGGCCGAGAAGCTGCACGAGACCATCGTCGACTTCCACAACACGAGAAAACGCTACGAACAGTTCAAGGACGCGCTCGCGAAGGATGCCTCCGGGAGAGCGAAGAACGCCGGTCCCGAGATCGACTTCGTCCTCGCGCGCGAAGGGGACGCCGGGGTGATCGTCGACGCGCTGGCGGACGGCTCGATCCCGCTCCGCGTCACGCACAACGACACCAAGCTCAACAACGTCCTGCTCGACGAGGTGACGGGCGAGGGCGTCTGCGTCATCGACCTCGACACCGTCATGCCCGGCTCGCTCCTCTATGACTACGGCGACGCCCTCCGGTTCGGCGGCTCCTCCGGGGCAGAGGACGAACCCGACCTCTCGAAGATCTGGTTCGACGTCGAGAAATTCACCGCCTTCACAAAGGGCTTCATCGAAGTGCTCCCGTCGATCACCGACAAGGAGCTGCGCCTCCTGCCGTTCTCGATCAAGCTCATGACCCTCGAATGCGGCTCCCGCTTCCTCGCCGACTATATCAACGGCGACGTCTACTTCAAGACGCATTATCCCGAGCACAACCTCATCCGCGCCCGCACCCAGTTCAAGCTGGTCAAGGAAATCGAAGACAAGATGGACGAACTTGACGCCATCGTCGCCGAGATCGCGGGCAGATAACCTCATCACAGCGAGAAGCTGCGGCCTTCCTCCGCGGCTTCTTTTTCTGTCCCGGATTTTTTTCACTTTTTTCCGGGAACCCCTTGACAGGGAAGTCTAAGTGTGGTAAACTTAACGCAACGGAGTCTAATATATCTAAACCGCAAAGGAGAGACCGACATGAAAGACGACAGAATCGAAACCAACCTCGGCGAAATCGAAGAGAGATTCGCCAACCTGATCTGGGACAACGAGCCCATCCCGTCCGGAAAGCTCGTCAAGCTGGCCGAAGCCGAGCTCAGCTGGAAGAAGTCCACCACCTACACGGTGCTGAGGATCCTCTGCACGAAGAACATCTTCCAGAACGTCAACTGCGTCGTCACCTCGAAAATCAGCCGGGAAGACTTCAACGGGCTGAGAAGCAAGCGCTTTGTGGAGGAGACCTTCGACGGGTCCCTGCCGCAGTTCCTCACCGCATTTTCCAAGCAGAAAAAACTCACCGAGGAGGAAATCGCCGCGCTCGAGAGGTTCATCGATGAAAACAGGGGGTAAGCCATGCCGCTGACTTCCGTTTTTGAAACGATCCTGTGCATGAGCGCGGTCGGCGGGGCGGTCGTCCTCGCGGTCCTGCCCGTGCGCCTGGGGCTGAAAAAAGCTCCGAAAATCTATTCGTACATCCTCTGGGCCGCGGTCCTCTTCCGTCTGCTCTGCCCGTTCGCGATCCCCGTCGAGATGCGGATGCCGGCGCCGGGGGAAGCTGCCGCGCCCGAACAGATCGAAGCGTCGTCCGATCCGATCTCCGCCGAAGCCATGCCTGCGCTCACGGCGGCACTGCCTTCGCAGGATTCGCCGCTTGCCGGCCCGCGCGGGACCTTTGCGACGGATCCGACGCTGCCTGAGCGTGCGGCTGCCCACCCCGCGGCGATCCCGGAAGAGATCCTCACGGCGGAGCCCGAACGGGATGCGGACCGCGTCCGCTTTGACCGGGAGACGGCGCTGAAGATCGGCGCCGCCGTCTGGATCGCGGGAGCCGTCCTGCTCATCCTCCAAAACACCGTCTCGCTCGTCCAGCTCAAGCGCCGCATGATCGGCGCGACACCGCTCGCGGGCGAGGAAGGCGTCTGGCTCGCGGACCACGTCGACACGGCGTTCGTGTGGGGCTTCTTCCGCCCCGTGATCGTCCTGCCGTCCTCGCTGAAGGGACGCGCGCGGAGCTACGTCATCCGCCATGAGCGCACGCACATCCGCCGGGGAGATCCCGTCTGGCGTCTCTTCGCCTTCGCCGCGCTCCTCGTCCACTGGTTCAATCCCCTTGTCTGGCTGGCGTTCCGGCTCTCGGACAAGGATATGGAGATGTCCTGCGACGAGGCGGTCATGCGCGCGTCGGAGGACGATATCCGCGCGGACTATTCCGAGACCCTTTTGCGCTTCGCGTCGGCGGACATGAGCCTCGGTACCGCGCTCGCCTTCGGGGAGGGGGAGACCGGGAGCCGCGTGAAGAACGTCATGCGTTACCGCAAGCCTGCGCTCTGGGTCTCGATGGCGGCGATTCTGGTCCTCGTCTCCTCGGCGGCGGTCTTCGCGGTCCGTCCGACGGCGATGGACACGCGCCTGCCGAATACCCGCTACCTCATCGGACCGGTCCTGTACGATCCCGTCGGCGGGCGGGAAGCCATGCTCCGGGACACCTACGGAGGCGTCGAGCTTGCCGGGGACGGCACCCTCAGCCTCTATGTGAACGAATGGAACCGCTGGGAAACCCTCGGCGCGTCGGAAGCGTGCACGGAGGAGGCCGCCGCCCTCTTTGCATCCGTCCGTGAGACAACCGGCGTCCGTTTCCGCACCGTCACCGAAGCCCGCTATGTTCCGGCGGAAGAAGGCGGCGGCTGGCTGATCGCCTGTGACGGCGCGGGGCGGGTGTATCTTGCGTCCGTGCGGCTCGGCGAAGAGGAAAAGGTCTTCTGGATCTGCTCGCTCAAAAGCGCCGCGCCGAAGCCGAGCCTGTTCAGCAGCGTTTCGGTCGTCCAGACCGGGTTTTATCAGCGCTCACTGATCCATCCCGTCGGGCGCCCCGTCACGACGCTCGCGAATATCCGGGTCGATGAACTCGGAGACTATGAGCTCGTGTTCTTCTCGGCGGAGCAGGACGAAACCGACGTCCCCGGTCTTGCGCTGTTCGAACGCTTCGACGGCGGACGCGCGGCGCGGCTTGTCTGCTGGTCGCTTGCCGACGGCATGACGGTCGAAAAAACGGAGGGCGGGATCGACACCTCCTTCGCGGGCGGCACCTTCACGGCGGCCTTCCCGGACGGGACCGCGCTCACCGCCGAGGTCGAGCTGCCCGTCAAGACGAAGGACTTCTTCGGCCGCGTCACGTCGGTGTCCGGCGGATCGGTCACTTTTGTGAATCTGCCCGCGCCGGAGGAGGCTGTCCGGCCGGAAGACGAACAAACGAAGAGCGAGCTGGATAAGCTGATCCGCGAGCAGGAGGCTGAGGCGCGGGAAATGGAAGCGCGCGTCAGCGCGGAAAAAAACGCCCAGCTTGCCCGGGCACGCGCCGAACAGCTCCGCGAAGAGCAGGCTCTGATCGAAGAAGCCGCCCGCGACGCAGCGGAACGGGAAGCGCTCGAACGGAAGATCCTCGAAATAGAAGCCGAGCGCCGCAAGGTTCTTCAGGAGCTGCTGCCGCAGGTTGAAATCGAGATGGAGCAGTACCGGCAGATGAAAAAGTCGTACGCGGAGCAGATCAAGGCACTCAAGGGACAGGATCCCGAGAAGGTGCTGAGACTGCGCGAAAAACTCGAACAGAAGAAGGCGGAAGCCGACGCGGTACTCACGGAGATCAACGAGCGGTTCAACCGCAATTTGGTCAGAGCCAGAGAACTCGAGGCTGAGCTCGAAGAACTGCGCGCGCGGCTCGCCGCCGAGGAAAACGAGCCCATGACTCCCACCCCCGCCGTCTCATCGGCAACAGACTCCTCCGATGCGGCGGCAGGGGCGTGGGGATGGGAAGACGATACACCTTCCGGGGACTTCAACGTTTCCGTCGCCACGCTGCTCGCAGAGAGACAGGCCGGGCGGGAGCCGATCGACCTCGCAGACCGCGACGTCGTCTTCCCGCTGCCGGAGGACGCCGATTGGTCCGTCTCGGACAAATTCGGCTGGATCAAGCGCTACGGAATGGATGAATACCACTTCGGCATCGACCTCCGCTGTGCCACGGGGACGGACGTCCTCGCATACGCGGACGGGGAGGTCGCAGTCAGCGGCTACCACGCCTCGTACGGCAACTATGTCGTGATCGACCACGGCGGCAATCTCGCGACGCTTTACGCGCATCTCGAGAAGCGCCTGGTCGAAGTCGGCGACACCGTGGAAGCGGGTCAGCCCGTCGGGACCGTCGGTCTCTCCGGATCGGCGTATGCGAGCGGGCTGCACTTCGAGGTTCTGTGCGACGGCGCGGCCTGCGATCCCAGCGGATATCTGCCCGGGATGGAATGAGACAAAGGAGGAAAATCATCAAAAGATATGTGATTTTATGGATCCTGCTTGCCTTCCTGCTCCTGCTGCTCGGCTCGTGCAGGAAGGCGGCAGAGACCGAACCCCAGAGCGGGGCTTCTGCGGACGCGGACACGGAGGGCGGGGAACCCCGGATCCTCACCAATATCTATCAGGGCGAGGGTTTTCCCGTGCCGGAGGGCGAAGAGATGGAGCGTTTCGTTTTTCCACAATGGGACGGTGAAACGCTTTGGTATGTGTCCGTCCGCTATATCCGCGAAAAAGATGCGGATGGGAACAGCACGATCCGCCGCGAATGGTCCCTCGTGCAGAGCAGCCGCACGGAGGTCCTCACCAAGATCCCGCTCGACCTTCCCGAGGGAGCGATTTCACCCGGAATGATCCGGGACGGGGAGCTCATCGCCGCGGTACAGCGGTGGTCTGACAAATTCCTTGACATTCACCTGATCCGCGTGCGCACTTCGGACGGGGAGATACAGGTCAGCGAATCTCTGAAACCGTATTTCGGTGAAGATGACATTGTCTGGTCCATGGCGTTCGACAGAAACGGGCTTTTGTACCTTGCGTCGAATTACAGGGTCTTTGTCTTCGACGGATCCTTTCACCATCGGGCGACGATCGAACCGGATATGCACGATTTCCGCATTGCCGCCTGCGCGGACGGAAGCGTGATCGGGTCGAATCACTATTCTTTGTTCCGCATCGATCCCGACACGCTCGAGATCGCGGGGGAGATCCCGCTGGAAACCTATCAGATCGCAGAAGGCGCGCTCGGTTTTGATTTTTGCGCTACACGGGACGGCGGCGTCTGGGGTATCCGCGCGGACTGGAAAGCCGGGACCCTCGAAGAGGAACTCATCCTCGACAGAGACGCCTCCGATCTCACCGACATGTATATCACGCTTCTCTGCCCCGTCGGGGACCTCGGCTTCGCGTATTACCGGGACGAGATGACGGCGACTTCGATGAATTTCTATCCCATGGTCTTCACGCCCGTGCCCGATATCGATCTGTCCGGGGTGACGGTTCTGCACGTCGCGACGACCGCGCTCCCGAGCGAAGTCATCAACACGGCAATCGGCGACTTCAACCGGAACCATACGGATGTCCGGATCGAGATGACGGAATACCGGGGCGGGGACCTGGCGAGCGAAGACGAACGCCTTGCCCGCGAGATCGTCACCGGGACCTTTGTGCCGGACGTCGTGATCGGCAGCGCGGAGAGCGTGTCCGTCCGGCAGATGGCGGAAAAAAGCTGTACACGGACCTTATGCCGTATCTGCGATCGGACAGTCTCGTGAAGGAGAGCGACCTCTTCGGCATCGTGAAGCGCATGTTCGACGACGGACGGGGCGGCCTGTGGGGGATCACGACGAACGTGAATCTCAAACACACCCTCTTTTCCACGCCGTCCCTGCTCGGAGAAT